>NZ_JBGIYY010000014.1:0-124180 GCF_041380235.1 Glaciecola sp. SC05 | reverse complement strand
TGCCTTACCAACTTGGCTATACCCCAGTCGCTTTCTAAACAATGGTGCGGAAGGAGAGACTTGAACTCTCACGCCGTGAAGCACTGGAACCTAAATCCAGCGTGTCTACCAATTCCACCACTCCCGCATTGTTCCACTAACAGAAATAAATGGTGGCTAAGGCGGGACTCGAACCTGCGACCCCATCATTATGAGTGATGTGCTCTAACCAGCTGAGCTACTTAGCCATTTAACCGCTCATTTCTGAGTGGCGCGTATTATGCGCAAGCGAGGTAGGGTCGTCAACCGTTTTTTGAAGTTTTAGGGTCAGTTGTACACATTCTAAGCAGGATGGCTGTAAACCGCTGCTTTTTGAGCAGTTTACGCTTAAAAACCCTCGACCTCTTTCAGTTTGGGGCAATCAAGCAAAAAAAAGCCATCAACTGTAGATGGCTTATTTGTGAGTAAAATAACTATTTAGACATTAAATCTAAAGTGAATCACATCACCGTCTTTGACTATGTACTCTTTTCCTTCTAAGCGCCATTTTCCAGCGTCTTTCGCACCTTGCTCGCCTTTACCGTTAATGTAGTCGTCATAGCCGATAATTTCAGCTCGAATAAAGCCTTTTTCAAAATCGGTATGTATTTTCCCCGCTGCCTGTGGAGCAGTGGAGCCTTGCGGATAGGTCCACGCGCGAACCTCTTTAACACCTGCCGTGAAATAGGTCTGTAAGGTTAACAAGTCATATCCTGCTCGAATTACTCGATTAAGACCAGGCTCGGTAAGGCCTAATTCATCCATAAAGTCTGCTTTTTCGTCTTCATCAAGCTCTGCTATATCTGACTCAATAGCGGCACAAACACTAACCACTACGGCACCCTCTTGGTCAGCGATGGCCCGCACTTTCTCTAAGTAAGGGTTATTCTCAAAGCCATCTTCATTTACGTTAGCAATGTACATGGTTGGCTTTAATGTTAAAAAGTTCATATAGCTAATTGCTTTATGTTCTTCAGGCGTTAAATCTAGTGCTCTGAGCAAGGCGCCTTCGTTTAAATGCGGGAGTATTTTTTCGAGTACTTTGAGTTCAAATTTAGCATCTGCATCTCCACCTTTAGCTCTCTTACCAACTCGTATCATTGCTTTTTCGGTGGTTTCTAAGTCGGCTAACCCTAGTTCAGTATTGATCACTTCAATATCTTCTTGGGGATCGACTTTGCCTGCAACATGCACGATATTGTCGTTGTCAAAACAACGTACAACATGACCGATTGCGTCTGTCTCACGAATGTTAGCTAAAAATTTATTGCCTAGGCCTTCACCTTTTGACGCGCCTGCTACCAAGCCGGCGATATCCACAAATTCCATGGTCGTGGGGATCACTTTTTGAGGCTTTACTATGGCCGCCAATGCATCAAGTCGAGTGTCTGGCACAGGCACTACGCCGGTGTTTGGTTCAATTGTGCAAAATGGAAAGTTTGCTGCTTCGATGCCCGCTTTTGTTAGCGCGTTAAACAGCGTAGATTTACCCACATTTGGTAAGCCGACAATTCCGCATTTAAATCCCATAATTGATGCCCTATATATTCTAATAAGTTGTGATGTAGTAGATTTGAATCAGCTTGCAGCGTTGTATGAATGCAATCGCTGTTGTGCGGTAACCAAGTCTTGCTTTAATAGTATTTGAATGCAGCGTATGGCTTCGTCAATTGCGCCATCGATTAAGGTTTGCTGTTCTGCAGACGCTTTGCTTAACACGTGGCCGGTAACTTTGCTTTTGTGCCCCGGATGGCCGATACCGACGCGTAAGCGTAAAAAATCTTTTTGATTAGCTAGGCATTGGACTATGTCACGAATACCGTTTTGGCTTGAACTTCCACCAATTTTAAATTTAGCAATACCGGGCTCAAAATCGAGTTCGTCATAAGCGACGAGGAGTTCGTTAGGCAATATTTTATAAAATGTACACATTGCGCCAACGGCCTGACCACTCTTATTCATGAAGGTAGTAGGAAGCAGTAAGCGTACATCTTTACCTTCAATAATTCCCCTACCGGTAAAACCAAAAAACTTAGCTTCGTATTTCAATGGAATATTGAAACAAGAAGCTAAGTTTTCTAATAGCATGGCACCTGCATTGTGCCTAGTGTTGTGATATTCGGGGCCTGGATTACCCAGGCCCACGATTAGACGAATATCAGACAACTGATTATTCCTCAGGAGCCTCTTCAGGAGCAGCATCATCTGACTCTTCATCAGCTTTGCTTGGTCCCTTAGGTGCTTTGATAGTCACTAGTGCTAAGTCGTGCTCTTCGCCTTTGCCTAGTTCAACGGACTCTACGCCTTTTGGTAAAACGATGTCTGAGAGGTGTAAGGTTTGACCCATTTCAACCGCTAGCATGTCCACTTCGATGTACTCAGGTAAGTCTTTTGGTAAACACGTTACTTCAAGTTCTTGCATTAAGTGATCAGCATATCCGCCGTCGTTTTTAATTCCTGGGCACTTATCTTCATTGATAAAGTGAAGCGGTACATTTGTATGCAGTTTTTCTCCCGCTACTACACGCTGAAAGTCAATGTGCGTGACTTTTGGCTTGAAAGGGTGGCGCTGCATATCTTTAACTAGTGCTTCTACTTTTTTACCTTCGATATGCAAAGTAAGAACATGTGAGTAGAACGCTTCGAAATCTTGCGCCTGCACTACTTTATTATGCTCGAGGGTAAGGGCTACTGGGTCTTTTCCAGCACCATAGAGGATTGCAGGCACTTTTCCTTCGTGACGTAGGCGGCGGCTCGCACCTTTCCCTAGGTCTGTACGGACGCTTGCATCCAAGTTAAATATTGCTTTAGACATGATTGTCTCCATTGAATAGATGTTTTGCTTAGTTTTGCGACCAAACCAAGCTCGTTACTCAAGGTTTAAGGGGAAGTTGCTTTATAAGTAATCTTAAGCTACCCGCAGAAACGCTGAGCCCGTTCTCAAACGGCGGCGCATTCTAACATTGAGTGGCAATGCAAACAATTAAATAATCAGTATTTCAGCTGAATAATTCAAGAGTATAGCAAGTGCTTTGGAATCATTAGCTAGGGAAAGGCAGAACGGGGAGCTTATACTGTTTTGCAATGTCGTTGATAATTCGTGTTGGCCCAGTAATCGAGCCTTGGCTAGTTTCAGAATGAGCAAAGGTAAGGCTGCTTTGACCCCGTCGCACAATGCACTCGCCTTGTGACGCTAACGATCCCGCGCTGCTGAACTGATAGCCGAGTTCCCAACCTTCGCTGACGTAGGTATCTAAAATCGCTTTTGTTGAAGAAAAGGAAATCCCTTCAATTATTTTCAAATCGTGGCGTTTAAAACGAGATTTGATGAAGTATCTGCGAATGTTAGTTAGCATACTAGGGCTCTATGTTATTACTACACGGTCAAAATTACTACGCGCTCAAACTCATATTAATACTCGGTTAAACCATAGCCAAATGGGAATAGCGCTTTCTCATCGAAGCGGCCAAGGGGCAAATCATCAAAGCTTTTTGGCCAAGCGTAGGGAGATTTACCCACTGGCGTGAAGCCATCAATGCCAAACAGAAAGTCAGCCACACCACTTCCCTCAGAGCCTGGCAGCCATGCAGCAATGAATGCGTCACTTTTGTTTAAGTCATCTTCAATAATCAATGTTCTCCCTGAGATTAATACGACTACTACCGATTTGTCGAGCTTTTTACAGCTGTCTATATAGCCTTTGTGGACATCATTTAACCAAAGTTGATCAGTGTCGCCCTTAAATTCTGCGTAAGGTTGTTCACCCACTACTACAACCGCAGTATTTGCGCGCATATCAGCAGTGCAGCCTTGGCTTAAGTATTCGGTATTGGGTGCAATACTGCGTATACCGTCAATAATGGAAGTGGCGCCAGCATAACTCTCTGTCGTGCCTTGCCAATTTATTGACCAGCCTCCGCTTTGCAAGCCTGTGCTGTCGGCATGCTCTCCAATTACCGCGATATCATCGCTGGGTGAGAGCGGTAGGACATCATTCTCACTCTTTAATAAAACAAGTGATTCTCTTACCGCCTGTCTAGCGACTTTGCGGTGTTCAGCTGAGCCTACTTTGAGTGAAAACTCTCGTTTACCAAAGGGGTCTTTAAATAGGCCAAGATTAAACTTCATGGTTAAGATGCGTCTAACTGCATCGTCGATGCGCGACATCTCAACGGTACCATCGTTTACCGAAGCGGTGAGCTTGCTCATGAACTCCTCATGGTTGCCCGGCTGCATAGCTACGTCTACGCCAGCATTAATAACAATGTGTGGCTCCCCATAGCGTATTCCGCCATTCCAATCGGTTAGCACTACACCCTCAAAGCCCAATTCGCCTTTTAGTACATTTGCTACTAAGTCTTGGTGTTGATGCATGTTAATGCCGTTGACCGAATTAAAGCCCACCATAATCGATGCAATGCCTTGATTTACAGCCTGCGCATACGGAGGCAGGTGATAATCGCGTAGGGTAGCTTCATCAATAATCGCGTTACCGCCTTCTCTACCACCTTCTGTCGCACCATCTCCTAAATAATGTTTAGCGGTCGCTGCAACGGTATGGCGTAAACCTAGGTCATCGCCTTGGTGTCCTTTTACCGATGCGCTTACTGCGCTAATAGTTAGGTCTTTGTCTTCACTGAAGCCCTCATAAACGCGTCCCCAATATTCGTGTAAAGGCATCGCGATACATGGCGAAAAGGTCCAATTAAATCCGGTTCCTGCCATTTCAATAGCGGTAATCTCGGCTGCCCGCTGGATAAGATCGAAATTGCGAGTGGCGGCCATGCCGATGTTATGCGGGAATATCACTGCACCCTCAAAGGTGTTTTGTCCATGCACAGCGTCAACGGCGGTCATTAGCGGAATGCCCAAACGAGTTTGCAAAGCTTGGATTTGAAACTCGTCGAATTTATTTATCCAATCAAGCGGAAGAGGACCAGGAGTCGGCCCTTGGGTGTGAATAATCGAACCGATATTTTGTTCACGAATAATGTCTGGGTTTACGCCATTATGCCAAACAGACTGAGTCATTTGCCCAATCTTTTCTTGTAAGGTCATTTTTTCGATGAGGGCTTTGACCATCTCCGGCTCAGACTCATATTGGCATAAATCAAATCGCTCGGTGCCCCACTCACAGATAATGTCGGGTCTTGGTTGGTCGAGTTTCGCGCCTGATGACCTTGAATCTGATGAGTCTTCAAGGTTAGCGCATGCAGACAAAGACAGACCTGCTAAAATGGCGATAATTATTTTTGTTTTATTCATAATGAGCTAGACACCTTAGCTAATGTGAGCGACGGCTTAGTATATAGGGGGGGAATATTTTTGCTCTTGGTATTGCGAAAAAACACGATGAGTTGGACTGTCTGCGCTTTAAAACTATCCAGACAAGTGGGGGGCTATGCTAATGCTGGAAGATATAGCTCAAATTACTCTCAAATTTTTTGACAAACCTGTATGCACCTTCTGCAATCATGTATAGTTGGCGAAATTCTTAATTTGGTTAATTAATACATGCTTTTAAATGATGTTTTGCGCCGCTTGCGCTTTGCTCTTTCTCTAGATAACGCCGCCACGATTGCGATTTTTAAGTTGGTTGACTACGAGCTAGAAGAAAGCTACCTGTCGAATATGATGCTACGCGAAGAGCAAGAAGGATTCTTGCCCTGTCGAGATAAAACCTTATGGCTATTTTTAGATGGGTTAATCATTAATAAAAGAGGTAAAAAAGAGGGCGCGGCGCCTCCAGAACTTAAAAGCGGTCAACGCATGACAAATAATGATATTTTACGCAAAATTAAAATTGCAATGAATTATCAACAGGATGACATGATGAAAATATTGCGAACCGCGGGCTTTCCAGTAGGTAAAGGCGAGCTGACCGCTTTATTTCGCAAGCCTGATCATCGTAGCTACCGAGAGTGCCAAGACCAGCTTCTACGAAACTTTCTACAAGGCATGGTGAAGACTTATCGTCCCGATGCCAAAGATAAGTCTACGAATTGAGCGCTGGCATTTTGCTGATAGGCAAAACACATCAGAAATGTGAGTAAAACGCTCAAATTTCAGGGCTGCATGCCAGCTCAAATGCTTCATCAATCCAACCGATAATGCCCCAGTCAAGAGTTTCACTGGCAATGCTAACGTAGCCAATCTCACAGCGGCTTTGTTAGCACCGTTGCAGTGTGTTCCTGCGCAGTACTTGAAAAGTGTGCAAGAGCTAAATCTGCGCGAGTAGCAGAAACAGCTGTAGTCATAGGGCTTTCCTTGGTAAATGAGAGCATTTCAATTCGAAAAAATCTCATAAAAACAGCAAGTAAAACAAAAGCGATTTGTGTGCCGTTCTACAGTATACTTTTATTTGTATGGTTAAATTAAAATTTCAGAAATTGATCTTTTTGGGCGATATAAAGTCTTAGATACATAGAAGTTTCGCTTGATAAGATCAGCATAAATTTAAAAACAGTAATAAATACTGGATCTTATCGGTCAAATCACATTACAGTAGGTAACTTCTCAAAGTGCTTGATAAGCGTATAATAAAAAACTGGAGCACCGTGAAACTATGAGTTTATTTTGGATAACAGCAATCTTACTGATTGGTGTATTAGTGCCGGTACTCACCGAACGATTCGGGCGTACTGTAAACACCATTTTCACCATGTTGGCTCCGGCGATTGGTTTCGCTTATATCGTCAGCTTGATGCCAAGTGTGCTTGCAGGGGAGGTAGTGACTGAGTATCTTGAGTGGATACCAGCAGTTGGCTTGACCTTGTCTCTGCGTCTTGACGGCTTAGCGTTGATGTTCGCACTGCTGATCTTAGGGATTGGGCTGCTGATCATCCTATATGCGCGCTACTACTTGTCAGAAAAAGAAGCGGTCGGACGCTTTTTTGCCTACCTAATACTATTTATGACCGCCATGCTATCGATTGTGTTGTCAAACAACGTGTTGCAACTATGGATGGCTTGGGAAGTTACTAGTATCAGTTCTTTCCTATTGATCAGTTTCTGGTCAACAAAATCAGAATCACGCAAAGGCGCTCGCATGGCGCTCACAGTAACTGGCGCTGGCGGCTTAGCCCTGCTTGCTGGATTACTGCTAGTAGCAGATATCGTTGGTAGTTATGAGCTTGGCGTAATACTCGCAAGCGGTGACTTGATAAGAGAGCATGCCCTTTATCCGATAGCCTTGATATTAATATTGTTAGGTGCATTCACCAAGTCGGCTCAATTCCCATTCCATTTTTGGTTACCTCACGCAATGGCCGCACCGACACCTGTGAGTGCTTATCTACATTCAGCGACCATGGTAAAAGCGGGTATATTCTTGTTAGCTCGTTTCTACCCAGTGCTTTCAGGCACCGAAATGTGGTTTTTGATCGTCAGTATGACTGGCTTGATAACGCTGCTGCTTGGGGCGTATATCGCGTTGTTTAAGCACGACCTTAAAGGCTTGCTTGCGTATTCTACTATTAGTCATCTTGGTCTTATTACTCTACTGCTGGGGCTCGATACTCAATTGGCGGCAGTAGCGGCCTTATTCCATATTATGAACCACGCGGTGTTCAAAGCCTCTTTATTTATGGCTGCAGGTATCATTGACCATGAGTCTGGTTCGCGAGACATGCGTAAGTTGAACGGCCTTTGGCGATTTATGCCTTATACCGCGACTCTCGCCATGGTAGCGGCTGCATCGATGGCAGGCGTGCCCTTATTTAACGGCTTTTTATCGAAAGAAATGTTTTTGGCTGAAACGCTGCATTCCTCTGCATTAGGATTTTTATCTTGGGTGATCCCCGTACTCGCAACGCTAGCCGGTATCTTCGCGGTGGCTTACTCAATGCGCTTTATCCATGATGTTTTCTTCAATGGCGATCCTATCGATTTGCCAAAGACCCCTCATGAACCGCCACGCTTTATGAAAGTCCCAATCGAAATCTTGGTGGTGTTGTGCTTGTTGGTCGGTATTTTCCCCAACTTTATTATTGGCGGATTACTCGAATCAGCGGCATCTGCAGTACTGATGACTGAGTTGCCATACTATAGCCTCGCGATTTGGCATGGATTCAATATCCCATTGCTGATGAGTGCAATTGCGATTGGTGGTGGTTTGTTGGTGTATGCTTATCGTAGCCATCTCTATCGTTTCCAATCTCAGTTTAAAGAGTCAGATGCTAAGTTTATATTTGAAGGCGTGATTCAAAGCATTGTGAAATATGCAACTAAGGCCCATGAATATTTAAGCAATGGTTCTTTGCAACGCTACGTTTCGGCGCTTTTAATTTTTACCATTGTGATTACTGCCATACCCTTACTTAACCTTGATACTGCGGGTATGCATTTTGCAAACCAAGCTATTAGTGGTGTGGAGATTACCGCTGCCATAATTTTATGTCTAAGCGCACTTGCTACGGTTATTTATCATCGTAAACGTATGGTTGCATTGATCACCCTTTCGGTCGTTGGCTTAATTGTGTCAATTGCGTTTGCTCGGTTTTCAGCCCCGGATCTGGCGTTAACCCAGCTTGCAGTAGAAGTTGTTACCGTTATATTGCTTATGCTAGCCTTGTTTTTCTTACCGCAAAAAACCGCTCCTGAGTCATCACCATCCAGAGTTGTGAGGGATGTTGGTATTGCCGCGGCAATCGGAGGCTTAGTGGCGACGATTAATTACGCCTTTATTACTCAGCCCTTAGACAGCATCTCAGATTTCTTCTTAGCAAACAGTAAAATAGGCGGTGGCGGCACTAACGCGGTAAACGTTATTCTTGTTGATTTTAGGGGTTTTGATACCTTGGGTGAAATTCTGGTGCTTGGCATCGCTGCACTGGGTATCTTTAAGCTGTTGGCTCGCGTTCGTTTAGCTATGCCTACAGCGAATGAACATGGTGTGCCTTGGTCTGAAGACCGTCATCCCCCAATTTTGGCGATGATTTCACAAAGCCTTTTGCCGCTTGCACTGCTGGTATCATTTTATATTTTCTTGCGTGGGCACAATATGCCAGGCGGCGGCTTTATTGCCGGCTTGATTACTTCTGTGGCACTCATTCAACAGTATATTGCCCATGGCGTGGACTGGGTGAAACCGCGAATAAAAGTCGACTACCAAACGTTGATAGCGCTGGGTGTCTTAATTGCGACCTTAACCGGTATTGGTAGTTGGTTCTTTGGTCGTCCGTTTATGACCACATGGTTCGACTATTTCGACATTCCGTTTATTGGTGAAATAGAGTTGGCAAGTGCCCTAATATTTGATTTAGGGGTATATTTAACGGTGGTAGGTGCAACCTTACTCATATTGGCGAATCTAGGTAAACTTACCTCTGTTCACCGCCCGACTGCGGAGGAATAATGGAAACTGTATACGTAATTTGTGTAGGAGTGTTGACCTTTTGTGGAGTGTTTCTTTGCTTACGAGCACGCACCTTTTCAGTAGTTGTAGGTTTAACGATGTTGTCATATGCGGTTAATTTGTTTTTGTTTTCAAGTGGACGATTGAGTCTCGACGGAGCCGCGATCTTAGGTATGGCCGATAAATACGCCGACCCATTACCCCAAGCTTTAACACTTACTGCCATTGTTATTGGTTTTGCGATGATTGCGTTTGTTGTTATTTTAGCCATTCGAGCACGCGCCGATCTTGGTAACGACTTTGTCGACGGCAGAGACCCTCCCGATACCGATAAACTGGTTAAATCGAATGGAGGTAAAGTATGATGCTTCATCTGGCAATCTTTCCAATATTGATTCCAATGCTGGGTGGATTGATGATGCTCTTGCCACCCTTCGCTGGCCCTACAAGGTATCAATTCAGACGTGCGGCCGCATTAGTATTGGCGCTAGTGCAGTTAATTTGTTCAGTCGTACTCATGCTCACAGTCTTAGAAAATGGTGCAATTATGTATGCGGTTGGCGACTGGCAGCCACCGTTTGGTATTATTTTGTATGCAGACCAACTGTCTGCAATGTTGGTCACACTGGCGAGCTTCTTGGGTCTGGGTGTTACTTTATATTCATTTGCTGGCGAAGACCGCAAGGGTAAATATTTTCACCCGCTTTTACAGTTTCAACTTCTGGGTATTTATGGTGCATTTTTAACCAACGACTTGTTTAACCTATTTGTATTTTTTGAAGTCTTGCTTATTGCTTCTTATACTCTACTCATTCATGGTGGCGGTAAGCAAAGAACCGCGGCGAATGTGCATTATGTAATTTTGAACTTGATTGGTTCGAGCCTGTTTTTGTTTGCACTAGGCACGCTTTATGGGGTTACGGGTACCCTAAATATCGCTGACATGGCCATGCGCATTCCTGAACTTTCACAAAGTGAACAACTGATTGCTCAGGCCGGCGGTTCATTGATGCTTATAGTATTTGGCCTCAAATCAGCGATGTTACCGCTGCATTTTTGGCTGCCGCAAACCTACGCGGCCGCCAGCGCTCCGGTTGCAGCGCTGTTTGCGATAATGACCAAAGTCGGCGTTTACTGTATTTTTCGTGTTTACACCGTGGTATTTGGTGAACAAGCAGGCGAATTGGCAAATATGGTCCAACCGTGGATCTGGCCCTTGGCGATACTTTCGATAATCGTTGGTAGTATTGGCGCGCTAGCCAGTACCAACCTCAGAACGCTAGCGGGTAATTTGGTGATTGTATCGGTGGGCACTTTGCTAATTGCGTTTGCACTAAGAACACCCGAAGCAACGGCAGCTGGCTTTTTCTATCTTATACACAGCACGATAGTAACCGCCGCGCTGTTTTTGATTGCCGATATGCTGGGCGAGCAGCGCGGCAGGGCGCTTGACTATTTTGTGGTAGCACGCAAAGTCAAACAGCAAACCTTACTTGGCATATTGTTTTTTGTAGTTGCTATGGCGATTGCAGGCCTTCCGCCATTTTCAGGCTTTTTAGGTAAATTAGTGATTTTACAATCTGCGACAAGCTTAGATGAAAGAATGTGGGTGTGGTCAATTATTTTATTGTCTAGTCTGGTCACAATTATTGCCTTATCTAGAGCAGGCACAACCATATTTTTCCGTTCTACTCCAAGTCATGACAATGATAACGCGATAGGGGTATCGAAATGGCAATTAGGCGGCGTCTTATTGTTGCTTGGCGCTTCACCTGTCCTTGCCTTATTCGCTGCGAGTATTATTGACTATACCAACAGCGCCGCCGCGCAACTGCATGATATTCAGTATTTAATTGAAATAATGAATTTAGACGGAGAAGCACAATGAGTTTTTTTTCGCGCTTATTTCCTATGCCTCTTCACAGTTTGTTGCTGTTAGTTGTTTGGTTAATGCTCAATACCACCGTCAGTTTGGGGCATATTTTATTGGGCTCAGTACTGGCCATAGTGATCCCTCTGCTATGTGCACCTTTGCGAGTACCTCAGCCGACAATTAAAAAACCACTGAAAGCGGTTAGCTATGTCCTGATCGTATTAAAAGACATTGTTGTGGCGAATGTTGAGGTGGCGCTTTTAGTAGTAGGGCCGATGCGCAGAATTAAGCCAGGTTTTGTGGCTGTGCCGCTTGATTTAACTGAATCTTTACCAATTACTGTATTGGCCAGCACGGTAACAATGACGCCGGGTACGGTGAGTGCAGAGGTATCGAAAGACAATATGTGGCTATATGTTCATGTATTAGATATGCCTGAAAATGAACAAGAGGTCATCGACTTGATAAAGCAGCGCTACGAATCGCGTGTAAAGGAGATTTTTGGATGCTAGAAATATCGACAATATTGGTAGCGGTTATGCTCTGTGTTGCTTTGGTACTCAATCTTTGGCGCCTCATTATAGGGCCGCATGTGGTCGACCGTATTTTGGCCCTCGATACTATGTATATCAACAGTATTGCCCTAATTCTTTTATACGGGATTTTCAGCAAAACGCCCTTATATTTTGAAGCGGCCTTGTTAATTGCCATGCTTGGCTTCGTTAGCAGTGTCGCATTTGGTAAATATTTATTGCGCGGCGATATCATTGAATAGGAGCAAAGTATGACATTTATGGTTGAATTATTAATATCGGTGCTTCTACTATTGGGCGGAATTTTTGTGCTTGTTGGCTCTATAGGGCTGCTGCGTTTACAAGATTTATATGTGCGTTTGCATGCCCCAACAAAAGCCACAACCTTGGGGCTTGGTGGCATTTTAATCGGTTCAATGGTGTATATGTACAACACGCAGGGAGAACTGAGTATAAATGAACTGCTTATCACGCTGTTTTTGGTGATTACAGCGCCAGTAACTGCTCATATTTTGTCAAAGGCAGCCATGCATAATCGCGTTAAAGTCATGGAGCGCACTCGCAATCAGCACCTCATTGAAACTGCCCGAATGCAACTGCCCCCCAAGAGCGAAGATGAAGGTTCAAAGGGCGATATTAAGCCCTGAGCGAATGGAATGTCAGAGTGTTAGCCTAGTTATTTGTATGGGATATGCTCTGGCTTTGACGCCGATTGTTTATGTTGGTCAACTGGGAAGACTTTGAATGCATTTGTCACAGTATCTGTTGTTTGTTGTTACCTTAGTAATATCGTTAATTTCACAATCGTTATCAGCCCAAACACCGGTTGAAGTGCTAAACGCTTATCCAAATTGCGACTACCAAATAATAGAAACGGTGGTCTACACTCATAATGTCGGTTTATCGCGCAATGCGCTGGACCAAGATGATGTTGAAAAAGAAGCCGCGCGTATTATCAGCCGAATGCAATCAAAAGCACAAGATTTGTCAGCGGATGCGATTATTTTAACCGAGCGCAATTTGGATGTGGTTGATTTATTAAAGTATAAATCGATTAATTTCAGTGCACCAAAATACAATACCTTATCTTTTACTGGAGAGCTGATTAAACTGTGCGAGCCAAGCGCGACAGCCTCAAAAGGTTTAACACCCTTTGATTCAAGAGGTAAACCACAAAAAGCCCTTTCATTAGGCACGCTAGGCGGGTGGGAGCAAACAATTGAACTGGATATTTCTGGGCGCAACCAACGTATTGTTACGCTTGTTGAGGACCATTCAGTGAGCCTTGAGCAGGGTGCATTTGGCTTGCAATTACGTATGCCTCTGGCTGAGGTGCATAAACGTTTGGGTACCCCAACCTTAAGTCTGCGTGCCGAGAATGAGTACCTAATTTTAGCATATGGCCGTGAACTGTGGCTGGTATTTAATCAAGGGGTTTTAATCTCTATAAGTTCTTATCAGAGTTGGTTATCTTCCGAATTTGTGAATTTCTTAGCTTTTGATGATCGTTTTGACGATAGGGCTTGGACGGCTGAGGGTGTTTACGAGCAAAATCGAGCTTTACAGCTTACGGCATTGCCACAAGCTATTGTTAACGATCAACTGCTATTTGAAAATCAACATAGTCAGTTAAGGCTTTACTTCGAAGACTTTATAATGGGGAGTGAGTCTGAGATAGCTAAGAAAGTCGTTAATTTTGCTTTGCAAATAAGCCCTTATTCCCAACCGTCCCTAGATGTTCGGGCGATTGCGCCGGAATTGATGCAAGTCATTAATGCGTTTTTGACCAAGCAAAGCACATCCCTAGATATTAATAGTTTAGGACTTGTGCCTAGAGCAAGCGCTTGGCTCTCCCAGAGCAAAGTGTTGCATTGGTATGGAGGGAGTATGATCATCGAAATGATTGGTAGCTCGGTCAACAATATTTATATGTTAGAAAACCCTAGCCTCAATAATGGAAAAGAGGCTGCTTGGCATATTAACGGTATTCGTCAGTACCAGAGTATGGAAGAGACCTTAGGCCAACTTGGGGAAAATGTCTTTCAGTTAGGTGATACCATCGAGATCACCGAATCGCACTATGTTCAGGAACTGATTTTTTATGAACTGACTGACGAACCGGTTTTGATATCATCTAAAATTACAATCTACTAGTGCGATCCACTGCCAACTATTATCTATATTGGATAATACACTTTTGGACGCAAGGTACGGTTGCTACATCACATTATTATTGCCGCCATTGTTGACCTTGGAGTCATCAATTACCTTAACGGTATGCACTGTCAACAGCTCACCAAATTGTGTGGTGGTAGCCATCCCATGCAGAGGCTCAGCAGTGATTTGAATAACTAAACCGTCGCGACGATACTCATTTGCCAATCTGCTTAAAGTGTATTTTTTACCGTTTTGTGCAACAAATCCGTAAAAACCACCTTCGAAATCTTGGTAGCGAATAGTGCCGGTTAGTTGCATAACAGCGTCCTCTTTTTTCTCAATTAGTTGATTGGAAGTTTCTTGAGCCGCTTCTGCGGTTTGCGTTTCTGGACTATTTTGAGCAGACGTACTGTTTCCGCTGCAGCCAAATAAAAACAGAGTGGCAACAGTTATAATCAGGTAATTATGCTTAATGCTCATAGGATTTCCTTAGTAGAGGCGGGTGTTGCCTTGTTAAGGCAACAAAAAAGCCGAGTAAGTTCCCTTACACGGCTTAGTTTATTTGTCAGTGAATATTAAACGTTAAATTAATATTCAAACATTGCTGAGATAGATTCTTCGTTGCTGATCCTGCGAATGGTTTCTGCGAGCATTTCAGACAAGGTCAGTTGCTTCACTTTTTTTACTTTTCGCATTTCGTCACTCAAGGGAATACTGTCGGTGATGATAATTTCATCAATCACTGACTCTTCTAAATTTTGCGCTGCATTACCCGAAAATATTGCGTGTGTTGCATAGGCATAAACACGTTTAGCGCCATGTGCTTTTAGCGCTTCAGCCGCTTTTGCCAGGGTGCCGCCAGTGTCAATCATGTCATCTACAATAATACAGTCACGACCTCTTACATCGCCAATGATATTCATTACCTGAGCAACGTTAGCTTTCGGGCGACGTTTATCGATAATGGCTAAGTCTGTATCGTTCAGTAGCTTTGCGGTTGCTCTTGCACGCACAACACCACCAATATCAGGTGAGACTACAACGGGTTCTTTGAAATCTCGCTGGAACATATCATCAAGCAAAATAGGTGTACCGAATGCGTTGTCTACAGGCACATCAAAGAAGCCTTGAATCTGCTCTGCGTGTAGGTCAACAGTTAAGACTCTATCGACGCCGACGTTCGATAAGAAGTCTGCCACAACCTTAGCGGTGATCGGTACCCTAGCAGAACGTACTCGTCTATCTTGACGTGCATATCCAAAGTAAGGAATAACCGCTGTGATCCGGCCCGCTGAGGCACGTCTAAAGGCGTCGATCATGACAATCAACTCCATTAAATTATCGTTAGTTGGGGCGCACGTAGACTGGATAATAAAAACGTCCGAGCCGCGGACGTTTTCATGAATTTCTACGCAGATTTCGCCGTCACTGAAACGGCCAACGCTGGCGTTTCCAAGTTTAGTATAAAGGCGGTCTGCAACTTTTTGAGCGAGTTCAGGAACTGCATTTCCTGTAAATAGCTTCATATCGGGCACAAGATAGTCCTCAGTGCGAATGGTTTTCAACAACTAGATGATGGCGGATAGCAAGAACAACGCGTATATAGTAAACCAGATAAACAAGAATACACATCATTAAATCGGTATTGCTTGTTATATTCTTCGTTGCTATCAAATTTAATCTGGAATGTAATCTATGAGTGCATCATGTAAAGGTGAGCGATTAACACCCTTTGCCACGAAGCCCCTTACACCCTCCGGTAAATTCTCTAACACTTCCAATGCTTTAGCTTTGTTATCAAAAATAGCAAATACGCTAGCACCGGTTCCGGTCATTCTCGACGGAGCGTAGTGTAGCAACCACTGTAATAATTTTGCAACTTTAGAATGCATTGTGGTGACTAAAGTCTGACAATCATTCGCGGTATTTTCAAAGCAATAGTCATCTATACAAATGCGCGGGGTAGCGCGGGGGAGCTCAGGATGTCCAAACACATCAGCCGTGGACACCTGTACATCAGGCGTAGCGACTAAATAGTATTTTATCGGCAATTCAATAGCCTGCAGTTGCTCACCTACGCCATTGGCGAATGCTGTTTGGCCTTTTACGAAGACCGGTACATCGGCTCCTAGCTGCAAACCTATATTGGCCAGTTGTTCAAGGCTCAAGCCGCATTCCCAAATGATATTTAAGGTGACTAAGACGGTCGCTGCATTTGACGAACCACCGCCGATGCCTCCGCCCATGGGCAGTACTTTACGTAAACTAATTTCAATAGCATGCTGATTCTTTCGAAATGGCAACAGTGCATGCGCCGCTCGATAAATTAGGTTGTCTTTTGTAGCAAGGCCTTCAATGTTGTTTTTCAATACGATTGCAGGCTCTTCTTGACCTAATTGAAAGCCTACTTCATCCCCATAATCTAATATTTGAAAGATACTTTGTAGCGAATGGTAGCCATTATCTAAGCGCCCACAAATATGCAGAAATAAATTCAGTTTGGCAGGACTGGGCAACCAAGTAACCTTGCTATGACTAAACATCCTTTGCTTTCCATTGGTCAATGCGCATGATCAAAGATGTTTGGGTACTGCTTTGGTTTAGGCGAAGAGAAGTGGGCAAAGTATACAAAGTTTCGTTCAGGGTAAACTCTGCATAGGCATTATAGTTTACCTGCCACACTAAGCACTGCTCACAACCTGCGGTCATGGATTTGACTAAGCCATTGTCAAAGTATTCAGATACGAGATCTGCATTTACTTGACCTTTCATCCAATACTTTAAGGACTCGACCGGCACTTCCCAGCCAGTGATCCGATAGATAAGCGCAGAAGGCGAAGGGTCTTGCCAGGTTTGTCCGTCGGCGGTGAGGGTTGCCATCTCACCATCATAAAACAATTTAGCGATTGTCGTACCCACTACTGTGGTTAAGGTCATAGTGAGCTTATCTTGATGTTGTTGCCAAGCGATACTGGCGCTTTTGCGTTCATCTAGGGATATAATCGCTAGCTTGCCACGGACCGACCAATTCTGTAATTGTTCCAATTCCTGTTGGGCGACTTGTTGGGCTGCGCTTTGTGCTTGGCTGACATCATGATGCACGGTTGCGCAGCCTGAAATAAACAGGGTGCTGAGTGCTATAAGTGCATATTTGCTTATCAATATTTTCAAAAGCTTTACCTTTCAATCATTAGGAATCTATCTATTGATGCTAAATTAGCGCAAATGTTACCAGCTTGACAGTCTCAAAACTGAAATACACGCGGTTATCCTTTTAATTAAAGTGGGATTTTACTACAATGCGCTGTCTTTTAGTAAGTGCAAGTGCCGCTAAATTTAATGCCCTTTTATACCATAGGTTTAAACCATCACTCTGCGCCCGTCGCGCTCAGGGAAAGAGTTGCTTTTACGCCAGATAAACTGGTCGAAACCTTGGTGCAATTTCGCGATGCAAGCCAGACCAACGAACTGGTAATCTTGTCGACTTGCAATCGCACTGAACTCTATATCAACACTGAGCATCTTACGAAAGCAGACGCCGTTCAATGGTTAGCTGAGCTGCACAACATTAACTTGGTGGATATCGAGCAGCACCTTTATCAACATGATGAAATGAATGCGGTACAGCATCTTATGCGCGTTGCAGCAGGTCTCGATTCTCTGATCTTGGGTGAGCCGCAGATTCTCGGTCAGGTAAAACAGTCCTTTATGGAAGCAAAGCGCGCGGGCACTATCAATTCGCATTTTGAAAAACTATTTCAAACCACCTTTGCAGTGGCTAAGCAAGTTCGCAGTCAAACCGGGATTGGTGCAAACGCGGTGTCGGTGGCTTATGCCGCTGTTAAATTGACCAAACAAATTTTTTCGGCGATAGACAAAAGCCATATATTATTAGTCGGAGCCGGGGAAACCATCGAACTGGTGGCAAAACATCTTCAGCAGGCAAATGCGAAGTCAATTACGGTTGCTAACCGCACCTTAAAAAATGCGCAACTGCTTGCTGATGGATTAAATGGTCAGGCAATTACCATCAGTCAAATCCCTGCGCATCTAGCACAGGCAGATGTGGTGATCAGCTCAACCGCCAGTGCCTTGCCGCTAATTGGCAAAGGAATGGTGGAGTCAGCACTAAAGTCTCGCAAGCACAAGCCTATGCTTTTACTAGATTTAGCGGTGCCCAGAGATATTGAAAGCGAAGTGGCTGACCTAGACGACGCTTATTTATATACGGTAGACGACTTACAAGATATCATTGATCAAAATCTTGCAAATAGAGAACAGGCCGCTGAGCAGGCCTTAAAATTAATCAAAGAAAAGGTGCATGAATTTGATCAGTGGCAGCAACAGTCACTGCATGTTGATTTAATCAAAACCTATCGCGAGCAAGCTAGGCACTTAAGAGATAGCCTAACTGAAAAGGCAATGCAGCGAATTGCCAGCGGCGAAGATACTCAGACGGTGCTGCAAGAACTCAGCTATAAACTTAGCCAACAAATGATGCACGGACCCACAAAAGCTTTACAAACTGCAATCCAAGAGCAGCACACCCAAAGCTTGAACTTGCTATCAGATGCCTTTAATTTAAATGGCGCATTGCCTACTAAACAGGAATAAAATGAAACAGTCAGTTGTCCATAAACTCGAAACCTTAGTTGAGCGATTTGAAGAAGTTCAGGCATTGCTCGGTGAGCCGAGTGTGATCAGCAATCAAGATAAGTTTCGTACTTTATCAAAAGAGTTTTCTCAGCTTGAAGGTGTGGTGCAAATGTTTGGCGAATTTCAGGCGGCAGAAGGTGATATTGCCTCAGCCTTAGAAATGCTTCAAGAAAATGACCCTGAAATGCGAGAGATGGCTCAAGAGGAGCTGAAAATAGCTAAGCAGCGTACCGAAGAGCTAGAAACTTCACTGCAAATCTTACTGCTTCCCAAAGACCCAAACGACGACAACAGCTGCTTTTTAGAGATTAGAGCAGGGGCTGGTGGTGATGAAGCGGCTATTTTTGCCGGTGATCTATTTCGTATGTACAGCCGCTTTGCTGAAACAAAAGGTTGGCGCGTAGAAGTCATGAGTGCGAATGAGGGTGAGCATGGCGGATACAAAGAAATCATTGCGAATGTCTCCGGTGAGGGCGCTTACGGTGTTTTAAAATTCGAATCGGGAGGCCATCGTGTGCAGCGTGTACCTGAAACCGAATCACAAGGTCGTATACATACATCAGCCTGCACAGTGGCGGTATTGCCCGAGGTACCAGAGTCTGAGGCCATCGAAATCAATGCCGGAGATTTACGGGTCGATACCTATCGAGCCTCAGGTGCAGGCGGGCAGCACGTTAACAAAACCGATTCGGCTATTCGCTTAACGCATTTACCCAGCGGTTTAGTGGTGGAGTGTCAGGACGAACGGTCACAGCATAAAAACCGAGCGAAAGCGATGTCTGTGCTACAGGCAAGGTTGAATCAAATGGAACAAGACAAGCGTTCGGCCGAAGAAGCGAGTACCCGCAAAATATTGGTGGGCAGTGGCGACCGCAGCGAACGTATTCGCACCTATAACTTTCCCCAGGGCAGGGTAAGCGATCACCGTATCAATTTGACTTTATATAAATTAGACGACGTCATTGCAGGTGACCTTGGGGCGCTGTCAGACCCTATCCGACAAGAACACCAAGCCGACTTATTGGCCGCTTTGTCTGACGATTAGGTATTTGTCATGAATGCACCAGCACATAGCGTGGCAGAACTATTGAAGCAGGCTGAGTCACAAATCCGCAGGCAAAAATCGCTCAGTTACAGTGCGCCGGCTTTAGAGGCAAGATTGCTCTTTGAGCATGCAAGTGGCAAAAATCATAGCTGGCAAATTGCCCATGGCGAAGAAACGGTTACAACCGACTTACGCAAAGATTTTTGTAGTTTACTTTCACAAAGATTATCTGGGGTACCTATTGCATTTATCATTGGCACTCAAGATTTTTGGTCGCTTACGCTTGCGGTAAGCGATTGCACCTTGATTCCGAGGCAAGACACGGAAAGCTTGGTAGAGGCGGCTTTAAGCTTAGCACTGCCAGAAACTGCAAAGGTCATTGATCTGGGCACCGGCACTGGCGCAATTGCCTTGGCCCTTGCTAAAGAGCGCCCCAAATGGCAAGTTATAGGTGTCGATTTTGTTCCGGCTGCAGTTGAATTAGCCAAGCAAAATGCGCAGCGTAATCAGTTATCTGTAGCGTTCTTACAGAGCAATTGGCTAGAGGCAGTAAAGCATTTGCAGTTTGATTTGATAGTCAGTAATCCGCCTTACGTCGAGAGCGGCAGTGAATACCTTCAGCAAGGCGATTTGCGCTTTGAACCCGACTCCGCGCTTAGCTCTGGCGAAGATGGCTTGGATGATATCAGGTGCATCATTGAGCAAGCATATGATTGTTTGTTGCCAAATGGTTATCTGGTAATTGAGCATGGCTATACTCAAAGTGAGGCGATTAATGATTTGTTAAGTGCAAAAGGCTTTTTACAAATTACCACAAAAACAGATTACAATGGTCAGCCAAGAGTGACTTTGGCTCAAATGAACAAACGGGCATAGATACTGAACAAATTTAAAACTTAGTGCATATACATGTGTACTAAGTAAGCTTCACTAACAAGAGTTTAGTCAGCAATCTTAAATCAGAAATAATGAAAACACTGCAACAGCGCTAATGTTTGTTGTTCGATAACAATAACGATAATGGATATGCCATGTATATGATCGCAAAACACCTGCATTTAACCGCAGCTATTTTAACTTTTGTTTTCTTTTTAATTCGCTTTGCTTTGCTTATGCGTCAATCGCCGGCGTTGCAGCAAAAGTGGCTAAAAATTCTTCCGCATATCTTTGATACTCTGTTGCTAGTGACCATAGTTTGGTTATGTGTTCAGTTATCTATTTACCCCCTTGTGAATGGCTGGGCGTCTGCTAAATTGACTGGCCTAGTGTTTTATATTCTATCCATCTTTTTGACATTACGTTGGGCAAAAACAACCACATGGCGAATTGTCGGTGCGGTGAGCGTTGTGGTTTGGTTCGTGATGACCGCGCGCTTAGGTCTTGCCGGCCCAGCAATGTTTGCTTAATTCAAAGTGACTCTTATCGGTTTTTGAAATTATTAATTACCCGTATCTAGGACAGCATTTATGAGCGCTATTAAGTATGTAAACATCAACAACATAAGCGTAGGCAACGACAAACCCTTTGTTTTATTTGGCGGAATGAACGTGCTTGAATCGAGAGATTTAGCGATGAGCATCGCCGAAACTTACGTAAAGATCACCGAAAAACTGGGGATCTCGTACGTCTTTAAAGCTTCGTTCGACAAAGCGAATCGTTCATCTCTATATTCCTACCGTGGTCCTGGTATGCAAGAGGGCTTAAAAATATTTGAAGAAATTAAGCGTACGTTCAGCGTTCCGATCATTACCGATGTGCACGAACCTTTTCAAGCAGCACCAGTAGCCGAAGTAGCGGATGTCATTCAGTTGCCGGCCTTTTTAGCCAGACAAACCGATTTGGTTGAAGCTATGGCGAAAACGGGCGCTGTGATTAATGTAAAGAAGCCGCAGTTTTTAGCACCGCATGAAATGCGCCACATTATTAAGAAGTTTGCTGAAGGCGGCAATCAAAAAATCATGCTTTGCGAGCGCGGCAGTTCCTTTGGTTACAACAATTTGGTCGTCGATATGTTGGGCATGGATTTGATGAAGCCAATGGCCCCCGTCATATTTGATGCGACCCATGCTTTACAGCAGCCCGGCGGGCGCGCTGATTCGGCCGATGGCAGACGAAAACAAGCTGCTGAATTAGCCCGAAGCGGCATGGCACTGGGTATTGCTGGATTGTTCATAGAGTCACATCCAGATCCGGATAATGCAAAGTGCGATGGGCCCTGCGCATTGCCTTTGGATAAACTAGAAGGTTATCTAAGGCAAATGAAGCAGCTCGACGATCTCGTCAAGAGCTTTGAAGATCTAAATATCCAGTAGCAGTAGGCATGTTTTTGGCATTACAAACTTTAGAGCAGGTGCATTAAAAGAAGAGTTTTGCTTAAATATCGAAATTCTGACCAACACGGAAGTAAACATGTTTCACCGAGATTTGAACACATTTACCTTTAATAAGAGCGAGCATCTTATGTATTCTCGTCGCTCTATTATGAAGCGTGTTACCTATCTCTTAATCATCATGACGGCGCTGCAAGCCACTAAGCTGTTTTTCCTGCCAGATCCTATGCTCGCTAATTTGGGCTTGCATGTTACCAACACACTTATGCACATGTTTGGCTTTGCGGTATGTGCTTGGGCGCTAAAACGTAATCGTTTTGATTTGAGCAAATGGATACTGCAGTTATGCTTTATCAGTTTTATCACTACGGCTGGTTTCTTATGGCAACAAGATTTAGCACTTCAGTACTTTTATTTGTTGGCGCTTTTTGTGACAGGGTTTATGTTCAGTGAGCGTGAGACCCCTTTCTTTATCATGTTTTGCGCTATCTACATTGCCTTGTTTTTGTTATTTCAACATTTGCATTCAGCAGGCGGTTTAGGCGCTAGCGACTATTCTTTTTTAACGATGGTGAACAGCAGCGTATTAGCGTTATCTTGCTTTGGTTGTGCATGGATCGTTCGTAAAATGACACTATCGAATTGGAAAAAAGCGCAGAATTTTGCTCAGTCTCAATCAAATGTAATCTATAAAGTCTTTCCCGAACGTATTGCTGGCAAGCTTATTTCACTGCATAACAACCGTAAAAGCAGTGCACAGGATCTTATGTATAAGGCGCCGATGACGGTGGTGTTTATTGATATTGTTAACTCCACAAGCTACATGAAAAAGTTTGGTGACCAAGCGGCGATAGATTTGATCAATAGAGTGTTTGCCGAGTTTGATGATGAAATTCGTAAATCGGGGTGTTTGCGTATCAAGACCAATGGCGATCAATACATCTTTGTATGCGAACTGAAAGACGGCAAACATGAAGCCAGAGTCTGTAAAAGTTTAAACTTGATCCGTGAGCTATATTTGATTTTTGGTCGTCTGGCGAAAGATACCACAATGGCGCTGCGGTGCGGCGTATCAACAGGCGAGGTGTCTGCTGGCGTAGTTAATCTTAAAAGCCCCAGCTTTGACGTTTGGGGCCAATCAGTGGTAGTGGCTTCGCGCTTGGAAAAAAGCTGTACACCGATGCATATTCATTGTGACAAACATACTTACGAACTGGCACAGGAGCGATTCTTTTTCTCGGCTCCCGCAGTTTGGAATTTTAAAGGCTTAGGTCAGACAATGACCTATCATATGAATCTGGTTTAAGGCCTACTTTAATTCTTCCAAAAGCGCATCGGTTAACGCTATTGCAGCACCAATATAGCTAGCAGGCGACATGGCTGTTAAAGATGCTTTTGCCTCATTCGGCATATCCAAACCTTCAATAAATACAGCGATTGCTTGGCTATCGACTTTCTTTCCACGAGTGAGCTCTTTGAGCTTCTCATATGGCTTTTCGATACCGTAGCGTCGCATCACCGTTTGAATCGGCTCCGCCATAAGTTCCCAATTGGCATCTAGTTCCTGTGCTAAACTTTGCTCATTCACTTCCAACTTACTGATGCCTTTTAGACTCGCTTGATAGGCAATCACTGAGTAGCCGATGCCGACTCCTAAGTTTCTTAAAACTGTTGAATCGGTCAAATCTCTTTGCCAGCGGCTTACTGGAAGTTTCGCGCTTAAGTGCTGCAAAATAGCATTAGCGATGCCGAGGTTACCCTCTGAGTTTTCGAAATCAATAGGGTTGACTTTGTGCGGCATGGTTGATGAACCGATTTCACCGGCGATGGTCTTTTGTTTGAAATGGCCAAGTGCAATGTAGCCCCAAATGTCCCGGTCAAAATCTATCAAAATAATATTAAATCGAGCGATGGCGTCGTAGAGCTCGGCAATATAATCATGGGGTTCAATTTGTGTGGTGTAGGGGTTATGCACTAGGCCCAAGCCCTCTACGAACTGTCTGGCAAATGTGTGCCAGTCAATATCTGGATAGGCACTTATATGCGCATTATAGTTGCCCACGGCACCGTTTATTTTACCGAGCAATGCGACATTTGCGATTTGTGCCGCCTGTCGAGCCAGTCTTGCTGCAACGTTAGCCATCTCTTTGCCAAGTGTTGTAGGAGATGCCGGTTGTCCGTGAGTGCGTGCCATCATTGGCAGCGTTTTATAGCGTTTTGCTAATTCAGCAATTGCGCCAATCAATTGCTTGGTCTGAGGTAACACAACTTCCTCTAATCCTTGCTTGAGCATTAACGCGTGTGAGAGATTATTAATATCTTCAGAGGTGCAAGCGAAGTGAATAAACTCAGCGATTTTATTTATCTCTTGGTTATCTTCTATCTTTTCTTTTAAAAAGTATTCTACCGCTTTGACATCATGATTAGTCGTACGCTCTATTTCTTTTATACGCGCCGCGTCTGCTAATGAGAATTCGCTAACAATGGCATTGAGTAGCGCATTAGCCTGTTGTGAAAATGCTGGGACTTCTGTAATTTCAGGGTGATTTGCTAGTGCTTGAAGCCATCTTACTTCTACTTCAATTCGGCTTTTAATCAAACCAAACTCACTAAAACTAGCGCGCAACGCTTTGGTTTTTTCGCCATAACGGCCATCAACGGGAGAAAGAGCGGTGAGTGATGATAAATCCATGGTAGTTCCTGTGAAGTCGGTAAAAGATTATGCGTTCAACATAGAATATTTAAGGTCTAGTCCATATATCGCAGTGTTTGCTTAGCGGATGTCACTAGCTTGTTGCGAGAAAATAATATTTGCCTGCGTTGTCCACCAAGTTGACGCCACAATACCGCAGAGCGTATGCCCGCTAACAATAGGGTGCGGACTTTCTTTTGGTTACTCTCGACACTCAGCACTTCTGGCGTGCCGGCAATTTGTATTTTTTGTGCGAGAGGGCTAACAACATCGGAATATATGCTCGCCAAGGAAGACAAAATTTGGATGTTTTCAAAGCCAACATGAGCGGTTTGACGCTGCACATGTGACACTCGCTCACCCAGCTCATTTAAGGCTGCCCTGTTTCGTGAAAGCTTACGCTCAAGACTTAAAATGGATGCAATATAGCGAGTAAGCTCAACGTCTTTGACTTTGCTGCTGTTGTCGAGCTGGTCAATTAAGGTGCTAAAACCGATCCTTAAATTTGTAATAGCGCCATACACCTGCTGGGTATTCTCAGGGTTAGTCACTAAAATACTAGAAATGCTCGCTTCAATCGCCGCTTCGTCTGCTTCTCCTTTGCGCGCAACTGACTGCACCAATTTAGCCGCCTGACAGACACCAGCAAGAGCAAGAAGTTGTTCATTTATTTCGTTTGTCATTGTGCGCTTTCTGCCTGTGAAGAAGATTGAGTATTGTTGACAAAATAAGCATCAATAATGGCGCCGCCAAGACATACATCGTCGGCATAAAATACTGCTGATTGTCCAGGTGTCACGGCTTTTTGTGGGGTGTCAAAAACCACGTGAATTCTATTTTTATCAAGCGGTGTTAAAGTACAGGGAATGTCACTTTGACGATAGCGGGTTTTTACAGTTGCCCTAAAAGGCTGAGTCAAGGGAGTCCGAGAGACCCAGTGAATCTGATCAGCAATCAACCCATCGGAATACAAGCGCGGATGGTCAGCACCTTGTGCAACAATTAATACGTTTCTTTGGATGTCTTTGTCTACCACATACCAAGGTTGTTCGCCGTGATTAGCGGAGCCACCGATGAAAAGACCTTTACGCTGGCCCAAAGTATGGTACATAAGCCCTTCGTGCTTGCCAATAGATTCCCCGTCAACGGTTTCGATGATACCAGGCTGGGCCGGTAGATATTGAGCTAAAAAATCTTTGAATTTGCGCTCGCCAATAAAACAGATACCGGTACTGTCTTTTTTATTGTGTGTAACGAGATCATGCTGCTCGGCAATCTTACGCACTTCAGGTTTATCGATATCACCGATAGGAAAGAGTGTTTTGGCAATATGTTCATGGCTTAATGTATACAAAAAGTAACTTTGATCTTTGTTGGCGTCATGCCCGCGCAGCAACTGCCATTTGCCATTAATTAGCCGCCGCTGGCAATAATGACCGGTTGCAATGAAATCGGCGCCTAAGTCTTCGGCGGCAAATTCTAAAAACGCCTTAAACTTTATTTCCTTATTGCACATGATATCGGGGTTTGGCGTTCGACCTGCTTTGTACTCTGCTAAAAAATATTCAAACACATTGTCCCAGTATTCGGCTGCAAAATTTATTTTATGCAGTTTGATACCAAGCTTATCGGCAACCGCTTGAGCATCCGCTAAGTCTTCCGCCGCTGCACAGTATTCATCATTGTCATCTTCTTCCCAGTTTTTCATGAAAAGACCTTCAACTTGATAGCCCTGCTGTTGCAATAGTAAAGCAGACACAGATGAGTCTACACCGCCAGACATGCCGACAATGACTTTGATGTTGTTTTCAGTACTCGCAGTGATGCTCATGTTTTCTTATACGTATTTTTTAGGTATATGTTCTAGACAAATTAAAACGAGCGCGGAGTATAGCAAAGCTTTCCTTTTTAGGGTACGCCCAGAGGCTAAGTTTGTGAACCTTTAAACCTCTACATAACTGCCGTTTTCAATACCGTCAATAGTCCAACTGCCAATACGATAACGAATCAAACGCAGGGTAGGGTGACCAATATGCGCCGTCATTCTCCGTACTTGTCTATTGCGGCCCTCTTTTAAGGTGATACTCAACCATGTTGTAGGGATAAATTTTCGCTCACGAATGGGCGGGTTACGTGGCCATACATGTGGCTCATGAATGATGTTTACTTTCGCAGGTAGTGTTATTCCATCTTTAAGTTCCACACCCTCAGACAGCGCCTTGAGTGCTTGTGTATTGGGCTCACCCTCAACCTGGACCCAATAAGTTTTGCTCACTTTGTTGTCTGGGTGGGAAAGCTCATGAATCAACTTGCCGTCGTTTGTGAGCACCAATAGTCCCTCACTGTCGTGATCTAGCCTTCCAGCAGCATAGACCTCAGGGATAGGTATAAATTCTTTCAAGGAAATACGATTTTCGGCCTCAGTAAATTGGCATAAAACCATGTGTGGTTTATTAAACAGAATAATTTTTCGTTCAGACATGGTCTTAGTTACCAAAGCTTAGTGATCGCAAGTTGCGACGATAATTTATGTAGGAATGATAACGAATTATGAGGTCTTAATCTTATTATTCTCTGGGGATTGTAAAAAAGGTGAGATGTAATGTTTTGCAAATTACATATAGCAAATCGATATATACTGAATAAAGATTGGTTTTCGGAAAAAACACCAGTGAAGATGCAATAAAGTTTTGCAGATTAGCCTTAACTTAAGCGCACATAAAAAAGCAGGCCGTAACCTACTTTTTTTTGTAATTTAGCGCCGTTGATTAGTGATGATTAACGGCTAGGCTCTTCATCTGCCAGGTCAATATTTTCGGCATGCAGCCCTTTAGGACCTTGTTCAATGTCGAAAGTAACTTGTTGCCCTGCTTTTAGCGACCGATAGCCTTCCATTTGAATTGTAGAATAATGTGCGAATATATCTTCACCACCGTCTTCGGGAACGATAAATCCGAAGCCCTTCGCGTTATTAAACCATTTCACTTTACCCAATGCCATTATACAACTTCCTATTGTAATGCTTGAAAACTTTTGATCCCGACTCCACTATGTATACTACGAATAATAGATTTAACCAATCTTACCAGTGGTGACGGTCATGAAGCGTAAACAAGATTTGGCGCCTCAATATGTTAACTTTAGGGGGTGAGCATTGAAGTTGTCAAGTTTTAAACCCATCCTTTTTAACTAATAGTTAATAAAAGAATGCTTGCGCTAAATTAAACCCAGATTATAGTAATTGAAACTGAAGATGAGTAAACGAAATATTGTGAGTATCGAAGGCGAAAAACTAATTGAGCTGCAAAAGCAAAAAACACAACCGCCGCCGATGTATAAAGTAATGCTAAACAACGACGATTACACGCCGATGGACTTTGTAATAGAGGTATTAACGCGATTCTTTTCGATGGACTTAGAAAAGGCTAATCAGCTAATGTTAACAGTGCATTATCAAGGAAAGGCCGTTTGTGGCATATATACTGCAGAGATAGCAGAAACAAAAGTAATGCAGGTCAACCAATATTCTCGTAAACATCAACACCCGTTGATGTGTACTATGGAACCAGCGCAGTAAAAGGGGAAATTATGCTTAATAAAGATTTAGAACAGACTTTAAACGAAGCCTTTGTATATGCGCGTCAAAATCGTCACGAATTTATGACTGTCGAGCACTTGCTGTTAATGCTGCTCGATAACTCTGCTGCTAACGAGGCACTCAAAGCCTGCGGAGCGAAAGTAGAGGCTCTGCGTGTTGAACTGACTGAGTTTGTCAATGAGACAACACCGCTCATCACAGAAGATGACAGCGCCGAACGTGAAACTCAACCAACGCTGGGTTTTCAGCGGGTATTGCAACGGGCTGTTTTCCATGTACAGTCGTCTGGTAAAGGTGAAGTTTCCGGAGCGAATGTGTTGGTGGCGATCTTTAGCGAGCAAGAGTCGCAAGCGGTCTATATTCTGAAAAAATCAGATGTGACTCGCTTAGATGTGGTCAATTTTATATCGCACGGTGTTAGCAAAGCTGACGAAGACGAAAGCCATTCTGAAGAAGTCAATGAAGAGGCGGGCGAGAATGAAGAAAATCAATCGATGCTTTCTAAGTATGCAAGTAATCTAAATGTTGCCGCAAAAGAGGGCAAAATAGATCCGCTCATTGGCCGCGATAGTGAAGTGGAACGGTCCATTCAGATTTTATGCCGCCGCAGAAAGAACAATCCATTGCTAGTTGGTGAAGCCGGTGTCGGCAAAACAGCCATTGCCGAAGGTCTAGCCTATCGCATCGTTAATAACGATGTACCAGAGGTAATTTCTGATAGCACGATATACTCGCTCGATTTAGGTGCGCTGTTGGCCGGTACGAAATACCGAGGTGATTTTGAAAAACGCCTGAAAGGAATATTGAAAGAGCTTACCAAAGACACCAAAGCAATTTTATTCATTGATGAAATTCATACTATTATCGGGGCTGGTGCGGCGTCGGGCGGGGTGATGGATGCGTCTAACCTGCTCAAGCCAAAATTGAGTAGCGGTGAATTAAGATGTGTTGGTTCGACGACTTATCAAGAATACCAAGGAATTTTCGAAAAAGATCGTGCGCTTGCACGTAGATTCCAAAAAATTGATGTACTTGAGCCAAGTGTTAGCGACACCACTAAAATATTGATGGGCCTAAAATCTCGTTATGAAGAGCATCACAGCGTGCGCTTTACTAACAAAGCGATTCAAGCGGCGGCGGAACTTTCAGCGAAATATATTAACGAGCGTCATCTGCCTGATAAAGCTATTGACGTTATGGATGAGGCTGGCGCAAGTCAGCGCTTGTTGCCCGCATCTAAGCGCAAGAAAACGATCAATGTGTCTGATATTGAGTTAATTATCTCAAAGATTGCAAGGATACCAGAGAAATCGGTATCAGCCTCTGATAAAGATGTACTGAAAAACCTAAGTCGCAATCTTAAGATGGTCGTGTTTGGTCAAGATCAAGCCATTGAGAAGCTATCTGACGCCATACAGCTGTCTCGTTCAGGTTTAGGTAACGAAGCTAAACCCATCGGTAACTTTTTGTTTGCAGGGCCAACCGGTGTTGGTAAAACTGAAGTAACTCAACAGTTAGCGAAAATTATGGGTGTTGAGCTGGTGCGCTTTGATATGTCTGAATATATGGAGCGTCACGCGATAAGTCGTTTAATCGGCGCGCCTCCGGGTTATGTAGGTTTTGATCAGGGCGGACTATTAACCGATGCCGTAATTAAGCACCCCTATTCGGTGGTATTGTTAGATGAAATCGAGAAGGCCCATAGCGACATCTATAACATCCTGCTACAGGTTATGGACCATGGAACATTAACCGATAACAACGGCCGTAAGGTAGATTTCCGTAATGTAGTATTAGTGATGACCACCAACGCAGGTGTGCGAGATACTGTTAAAAAGTCTATTGGCTTTAAACAGCAAGACCACAGTCATGATGCGATGAGTGAGATTAATCGTACCTTTACACCTGAGTTTAGAAATCGCTTAGACAGTATTGTATGGTTTAACCATCTTGATCAAGAAGTTATTCTGCAGGTGGTTGATAAATTTATCATCGAACTTCAGGCGCAGTTGGATGCTAAGGGCGTATCCTTAGAAGTCAGTGAAAAGGCACGGGCTTGGTTAGCTGCTCAAGGCTACGATAAGGCAATGGGCGCAAGACCGATGGCACGTTTAATTCAAGACCAGCTCAAACGTGAATTAGCGTCAGAGCTATTATTTGGTCAATTGAGTAAAGGCGGGGAAGTCAAAGTAGGCTTAAGAAATGACAAGCTCACTTTCAAATATAGCAGTATTGAAGCACAAAAAAGCGAAGCCTAATAGACACACTGAGAAATGAGAAACCCCGCTATAAGCGGGGTTTTTTGTTTGCTGAATTTAGGTTCCGTAGATCATATCAGAGGCTGCTCGTATTTTAGCGGCCACGCAGATTTAAAACAAACTGCCTAAATCAGTCGTCCACTGACGACTATCTTGCGCGATAAATAATACGACCTTTGCTTAAATCATAGGGTGTCATTTCAACAGTGACTTTGTCACCCGTGAGAATACGAATATAGTTTTTACGCATCTTTCCAGATATATGAGCAGTCACAACGTGACCATTTTCAAGTTCTACGCGAAACATGGTATTTGGAAGTGTATCTTGTACGGTACCTTCCATTTCAATGCAGTCTTCTTTTGCCATTTACAGCAGTTACCCCAAATGTTATTGATAAATTTTTGCCGCGCGAACTCTAACCAAAAACCCATAATTAGTAAAGTATTTCCTAACAATAACTATGTGTTTCACTGATTATCAGCGGTTTTCATGTCGAATTTTAACTTTTATGGAATATCAAAGGGAATTTGCAACTAAAAGAGCGCTTCAAGTAAACAGTCGCCAGTGATTCTCGATTAATCTTTGATATGGCGTAAATGCGGTTTTGTAGTTCATTTTTCGACAGTCATCAATCTGATAACCTAAGTAAAGGTGCGGTAAGTCTAGTCTTTTAGCATGTTCAATTTGCTGCATGATCATAAATTTACCAAGGGAGCGTGCACCATGCTCTGGTGAGTAGTAAGTGTAGAGTGCTGAGAGCCCATCGGCTATTTTGTCGGTGACCGCAACAGCTAGCAATTCCCCGCTTGCGCTGCGCGCTTCGATAAATAACGGGTCCTGCCATTGGCACCTAATAAAGTTTCGGTATTGACTATAGCTTGGTGGGTACATGCTGCCATCTGCATGCAGGGCTTCAATGTATTGAGCATAAAGTTGGTAGTAATCATCTCGCTCGTGACCGGTCATTTTTACAAGTAAGTCGCTATTTTTATTGATGATGCGCCTTTGACTTTTGCTTGGCGTAAAGTGCTCGCACAATATTCTAACAGAATTGCATTTTGTGCAGGCCGGGCAGTGGGGGCGATATAGTTGTTCGCCGCTTCTTCGAAACCCTGCATGCATTAACTGATTATACAGTTCAGGCAAATCTTCGCTTGGTGACATACATACCAATAGCTGCTCTTCTTGCGCTGGCAAATAATTGCATGTGAAGCGCTGGGTCACGCCAAACTTCATAGTTCAAACCTTAGCGACTGTTGTCGCCAGCAGTCACTGCTAATTTTTTTGAGAATAGCCTCGCGCCACATTTTTATAAACTGCTTTCTCGGAATTTCTCTACAGCCAAGCGTTGCCAGATGTGGATTCATCATTTGACAGTCGATAAATGTCAGGCCAAAGCTTCGCATATGCACAATTAGCGCCCAAAATGCTGCTTTGCTGGCGTCTGTTTTTAGATGAAACATTGATTCACCACAAAACCCTCCATTGATCGCAATCCCATATAGACCGCCGGCAAGTTCTCCTGCTTCATCCCATACTTCAACGGAGTGCGCCCAGCCCTGCTGATGCAATGATAAGTACGATCCAATCATTTCTTCGGTGATCCAGGTTGTATTTGCATACTCCTGTTGATTGTTGATGATTTTTTGTCTGGGAATATTTGCGCATTGCTGAATGACACTAATGAAATCCATATTCATAGTTACGCTGAAGGTGTTCTTGCGAATACTTTTTTTCAAACTGCGAGAGGCTTGAAAGTCTTGCGTGTAGATAATACCTCTAGGGTCGGGCGACCACCACAATAAGGGCTCGCCTTCACTAAACCATGGAAAGATACCTTGATGGTAAGCATGCACTAAGCGCTGTGGCGACAAATCGCCGCCAAAAGCAAGCAGACCGTTAGGTTCATTTAAGGCTAGCTCAACGGCGGGAAACGTAAGCTCATGATCAAGTCTAAACAACTCTAACATGATACACCCATAAGCTTACGCTTCCTGTTTATAAAAAGGCTGGCGGTAATGATTCAACTATAGCGCGTCGAGGTATTTTTCAGCGTCTAGTGCAGCCATACAGCCTGTGCCTGCCGAGGTAATCGCCTGCCTGTAGACATGGTCGCTTACATCACCGGCAGCAAATACACCCGGTATACTGGTTTGTGTAGCGTTGCCATGCAGGCCACTATTGACCACAATATACCCATCTTTCATTTCAAGTTCACCGGCAAAAATATCGGTGTTTGGGCTATGGCCGATAGCAATGAATACGCCCATTACGTTAATGTCACTTATTTCCTTGGTCGCAGTATCCGAAATTTTGATTCCGGTGACACCCATATCATCACCCATAACCTCTTCTAATGTTTTGTTTAAATGCAGTACAACGTTGCCGTTTTTAGCCTTTTCCATTAAGCGGTCAGCAAGAATCTTTTCACTTCTGAAACTGTCTCTGCGATGCACAACATGAACTTCAGAGGCGATATTCGATAAATATAAAGCTTCTTCAACAGCGGTATTGCCGCCGCCTACCACCGCCACTTTTTGATTGCGATAGAAAAATCCGTCGCATGTTGCGCAGGCACTTACGCCTTTGCCCATAAACTTAGTCTCACTTTCAAGGCCTAAGTACTTTGCTGAGGCTCCTGTTGCGATAATTAAGGCGTCGCAGGTATAGGTGCCATTATCACCTTTTAAGGTGAAAGGGCGCTCCTTGAGATGTGTTTCGTTAATATGGTCAAAAATAATTTCAGTATCGAATTTTTCAGCATGCTTTTGCATTCTGATCATCAAATCAGGACCGGTAAGATCATCCGGATCGCCAGGCCAGTTTTCAACCTCTGTGGTGGTGGTTAACTGCCCGCCCTGTTGAATGCCGGTGAGCAACACCGGGGTAAGATTGGCTCTTGCTGCATATACTGCGGCGCTGTAGCCTGCGGGTCCTGAACCCAATATTAACAGTGGCACGTGTCTGGTGGTTGCCATTTACTTCTCCGAACAAATAATTGATGAACGCAAATATGCGGACGAGTTTGAGCTTTTCAATGATTTTTACAGCTTGGTTTGCTTAGAAACTGCGCTAAAACATCTGCCAATGCGTATATACGCTATTATTCAAGACGATTACTTAGCGATTTAACTGCAGTAATAATTGCTACTAAGAGTAGCATTTATGTTATTCTTTTAGTAGTTTCGATGAAGGATTTGCGAGAGCAATATGTTACATCTTATACCCACTTACATAAAAGACGGCCGTGAATACATGCGCATTTGGCCAATGGAAAAACAGCTTTACACTATGTTTCCCGAATGCCGAATTATCTCAGCCACGAAGTTTGGTATTCAGGTAATGCCGCCTATCGCAATTATGATGGTTGCTCTACAGTTGCATTATCTGGGCGGCGAGTTTTTAGCTCAGGCCTTGACCGTTGGTATTTTCTTTATTTCGTTGCCGCTACAAGGTTTGTTTTGGCTAGGCAATCGTTCAAATCAAGTCTTACCTCCGAGCATGATGGTGTGGTGTCGAGATATTCATTCTAAAATGCAGCAACAGGGTTGTGCCTTAGAGACGCTGCCACCAAAACCTCGGTTTAAAGAGCTAGCAAGACTACTCCGAACTGCTTTTAAGGAACTCGACCGAGCCTTTACTAAAGATCTTTTTTAAGTAACTGCTTGCAAAGCTTGGTGACATGAACGGCATAAGTAGCTTTGTTTACCTTGAACAATACGGTTATGCCGAATAGCGCTTAGCTGCACAGTGGCGCAAGCGCAAGTATAGTCATACATCTTTATCCCAGCCTTTTTCACATCTAGTGTGTGAGTGACTCTAGGGGCCACTCCAAGCAGTTCCTGCATAATATAACGCCATTCTTTTCCATGGGGTTTTACCCGTCCATAGTGCTGATATACGACAAGATGGGCTAACTCATGGGGAATCACATCTGACACAAAGTAGTCTTGATTTTGTGCAAAAAGTTTAGGCTGTAGTTTTATAATATTACGCTGCAAAACTGCCGCGCCCGCAATACGTCCCCGCTGGTTTAATAATATAAGTGGCTTAGATTCGCATTCAAATGGCGTTGCCTCTAGCTTTTTTAGCGAGTTACATAAGGCGCTTTCAGCAAGGGTTTGTAATGTACTTAGCATGTTTGCAGTTTGCCATGTGCGTTGAGCTAGCTCAAGTTCGGATTAAACGACCGCGTCGTGAAATAAAAAGAGAGCTTCAAGCGCTCTCTTTTTAGTTTTAGACTAAAGGTCTGTACAGTTAGTTTACTTGACACTCCAAGCATAAAACATAGCTTGCCATTGGGTCATTTAGCTTTGTGAAGACTTTTAGTTCTTCTTCTATATCCTTCGCTGCTTGCATCAATGGGTGAGTAGGCAAACTGATATTAATACCGCTAAAAATGACTTGAGCGTTTCTAAAAAAGTTTTGCCAAAAAATCTCTTGAGCACTCAGCTTGGGCGCAATGTAGCGAGTATCAAATACATCTAAGCCTGCTAATTGAGCTGCTTTATCAATGGCTTGTTCAACGCTACCCAATTCATCAACCAAACCTAACTCGAGCGCTTGGGTACCAATCCAGACGCGCCCCTGAGCAATTTCATTAGTGGCTTCTTTGCTCATGTTTCGTTCACGAGCGACTAACGAAATAAACCGGTCATAACCGTTCTCAATGCCCATTTGGATAAGATCTTTATAACCCTGGTTCAATTCTCTATCAATTGCAATGCCGTTCAGCTCATTCGCGGATACACCGTCAGAATGAATGCCTAAATAATCAAAGCTATTTTCGAAGGTGACAAACATACCAAAGATGCCAATAGAACCTGTGATAGTGCTTGGCTCAGCAATGATGTAGTCGGTGCTTGCAGAGATCCAATAGCCACCAGATGCAGCATATGTGCTCATAGATGCAACCACAGGTTTACCCGCTTGTTTCAGTAATTCTATTTCATTACGGATTACTTCAGACGCAAATGCACTGCCACCTGGAGAATCAACTTGCAATACAACGGCTTTCACTGAGTCGTCTTCACGTGCCTGTTGCAGAAGTGCTGAAGTGCTGTCGCCACCAATTGTGCCAGCTTTTTGCTTACCATCTAAAATATTGCCCTTCGCAACCACAATAGCCACTTTGTCTTGTTGCGAAATGCCAATCGGCAGCGGTGGATTAATAATATTATTGTAGTTGTTAAAAGTGATCGCATTGTAGGGTTTGTCGCCCGCTCCAGCGCCCAATAAAGCCGTCATTTCACTTCTGAACTCATGGCGTGTACGAAGGCCATCAACCCAGCCATTGTCTAGCGCATACTTTCCTGAGTCGCCATCGACAGCGGCAAATTTGGTCAGTACATCGTTGAAGGTTTCATCAAAATTTTCGGTGCTAAATGGACGTGCACTGGCTACATTTTCTTTGTATTGCGCCCAAAGCTCATTTAACCAAACGCTATTCGCTTCTCTGGCTTCTGGAGACATATCATTACGCGTAAAGGGCTCAACAGCAGATTTGTACTTACCTACCTTAAAAATATGGGGTGTCGCTTTGAGTTTTTCTAAACCTTCTGCAAAATAGTTACCATAGCTACTATATCCCTCTAAGAGCATTCCACCCATTGGATGCATGTAGATAGAATCTGCCTGAGAAGCCAATAAATATTGATTACGGTTATAAGCGTTGCCATAGGCGTAAATGGGCTTACCGCTATCTTTAAAAACTTGTAGGGCTTGAGACACGCGTTTAAGCTTATCAAGACCGCCGCTGCGAAAATTATCTAAGGATAAAATAATGGCTTCGATACGTGAATCATCAGCGGCATTCTCAATGGCCTTTACTAAGTCTCTCAATAATACTTCTGGATTCTCGGGCTGTTCACCAAAAGCTTGTTGAAAAAATTGTTCCGTTGGATCAACGTAAGTCTTTTCAATAACCAAATCGCCGGTAAGATTTAGTACTAAGGCGCTGTTATTCGAGACCGTCATTTCCTCATTATCACTATTTGATACCGCAACAACGATAGCCACTATAATTCCCACAAAAATCAGATTGAAAAATAGCTTCCTACCAAAGTTTAGAGTGCTCCAAATGCCGACAAATATGGCTTTTGTCCAACTTCTTTTTTCTGTCATTGCTGTATTGCCCTTATAAAAATCTAATCATTAGTTTACGGTAGCGTGACTACTATCCACAAAACGAAATTGTAATACTTTGTAACCGACACTGTTTCATTTGCTCGAGGAAACGTCGTTGCTGGTGGCTGTTTTCGATGACTCTAACCACTCGCACAGCAAAGCTGCGATTGCTTGGTGCTCTCGATTGGCGCAAGCTACCAAGAATTCTGCCATTTTTGTTTGGTAATGAACAGCTTTTCGTTTTTTACGTAATAAAAGCTGAAATGGTCTTTGTTTGTTAATGTTGGACGGCAAGCTGTCTGTCATGCTTTACGTTATCTTGTGTGGGATAACCCAGTTATCGGCAAAGAATTTTATTGGATGATACTTGCGTAATTTATACTTGCCACTTAGGCTATTACTTATATGACTCAATGCACCAAAGAGGGCATCAAATGCAGGCATTAGATTTATTACTCAATCGCAGTTCGCAACCCAGATTACAAGCACCTGCGCCAGAAGGTGAGGCCTTAGATAATATCCTTCATAGCGCTTTACGGGCACCTGATCATCGGTCACTTTCTCCTTGGCAGTTTATCGTATGCACTGGAAAGGGCTTAGATAAGTTAGGCGACATATTTGAAGAGGCTGCCATTTGTCGAGGAGCCGAACAAGTTTCAATCGATAGAGCAAGGCAGTTGCCTGCGCGAGCACCAATGGTTATTGTCGCAATTTGCAAGCATAAACCAGATGACCTAGTACCATGGGTTGAGCAGGTTGCATCTACCGCGTGTGCGGTCCAAGCTATGCAAATGGCGGCTGTCGCACAGGGCTTTCAAGGTATCTGGCGAACGGGAAGCTACGCAACCAACGAAACCGTAAAACAAGCATTAGACTGCAAAGATGATGATGAGATATTAGGATTTTTATATCTAGGTACTAGCCCATTGAAAGCAATAAAAAAGCCGACAAAGTCATTAGAAGATTTTGTCAGCTTTTGGGGAGATTAAGCAAGGGCGAATTCCTGCTTATCGTTTACGTTTATGATTCTAGTGTAAATTTAATCCCAGCATGTTTTTGCAAACGAGCAATTAATGCTTCTGGAAATGCGCTGGCAGGTGTGTAAATACCTCCCGGCAATGCTTCCGTTTCATGGGCTAGGCAGATCGCGCTTTCTGTGATCATTTTAGAGGTTGAACCATAACCTGGATCTTTGTCGCCAATTACACTTGCAGCATATGTATTCCCATCGCTTGCTTCGCCAATAAACAATACATCATAAAAGCCGTTCTCACGCTCTTCTTTGCTCGGCCCTTCGCCGGGTTTAGGTCCACCATCGGAGCCCAAGGATTTATCATTGGTAATGTGGTTTGCGATAGCTTCGCCTTTTTCACCGGGCCCAGTCAGCATCATTTCGTCATATTTAAAATCTACGCCATAGGCATAATTGTTGAGCATATTCGAACGATGAACGTTTTTTGTATTTATTGCGGCCATAACAAAAGGTGCTGACCAAGATTTTAAAGCTTCATCATAATAAGGACGGTCACCATTCGGTTGTTCAGCGCCCTTATTCGTATCTGCTAAACAAAGTGGATTACGCAGTACTTTCATGATTTCGGGGTTTGCAAACGCCGCTTTTAGAGTGGCTTTTAAACTTGCAGCAGTGCCGCCAGAAAAAGTCCCCTGCATTTTGCGTACTCGACCTTTTACATAAGAAAGCGGTTTGGATGTTTCGCTGATCACGTGTTTTTGTAAGAAATGAATCCCTAAATCAAAGGGAATAGAGTCGAAACCACAGGAGAAAACAATTTTTGCACCACTTGCTTGGGCTTTAGACTGATACTTTTCAATCATGTCATGCATCCAAGTAGGCTCGCCACACAAATCCACATAACCCACGCCGTTTTCTACGCAGGCTTTTAGCAATTTCTCACCATAAAGTTGATATGGGCCAACGGTAGTTAGCACAACTTTAGTTTGTTTTGTCATTTCGGCAAGAGCATTTTCGTCATCACCATCAGCAACAATCAGTTCAACCGCTTCGCTAACGCCCATCTCTGCACGAACTTCCTGCAGTTTTTGCAAGCTTCTGCCCGCCATCGCCCATTTCACATTACTGTCATTTTTGTATTGATGCTCTAGATATTCGGCCACTAAACGCCCGGTAAATCCTGTTGCACCAAATACTACTAGGTCAAATTTCTTTGCTTCTTGAGACATACATTCACTCCTGTTGTCGACGTGAGGCTATTCCAACTGCCCACATCGCTTGATTGCGTGCCTTTACTATACGACTTTCAAAAGCCGAATATCATTTATTTAAATTTTGCACTTCTATTAGCCAAGCAAATATAACTATTGAAAAAAACGAAGCCACTTACAGGAAACAAGGAATTACAGTGCTATTGAACACTCAGCTTTTGGATGAGTTTAAGCGCCCCGCCTCGGCTTTTTACAGTGCCGCCTATCACGTAAATATCATTACCAACCGCAGTCGCCGCGTTATGGCGACTGGGTAAATAGCCAAAGTCGGCTGCTTGCCAACTTTCAGTTAGATAGTCATAAACAAATACATCGTTTAAGTCATCATAATTTCCAAATGTAAAGATTCGGTCCTCAATGCTTACTAAAGAATGCGCACTGATCCCCTTGGGCAGTGAAGGGAGGGTCTCCCATTGTTGATTACTGATATCAAAACGCTCGAATACTTGCATAGCGCTTTTTTCGTCATATCCACCTACAACATAGATGTAATTATCTTTTACAATTGCTTTCGTTGATTTTGCAGTGGGCATATCTGCTAATTTTGACCATTGCTGACTTTCAATGCTAAACATGAATGTCCAGGGTGTAGCAAGGGTACCTGCGGGTGTTAGAATACTGCCACCTAACACATAAATATTGTTGTCATGAAACACCGCGGTGTTAGTTCTTGTTGGGACTTTCAAGCGCTCTATGAAACTGACCTCATGAGTGCGTGTATTGAATACTTCGACTTGGAACTCACGTCTCGGCCGTTTATTTTTAACACTTAAGCCACCAATAATATAGACTGATTCTCGGCCATCAAACACGGCTGAAAAATAACGTCGAGGAATGATTTTATTACTCAGAATACTCACTTCATTGGTTTGCAAATCGATGATTTCAATGTCGCCACTTAAACCTCGTTGAGATGACCCACCCAAGACATAGATAAACGAACCGTCATTGACAGCAGCAAGTCCAAATTTAGCCTCGCTTAATGACAGAGTTGTCGTATCAATGGAGCTAGATAGAACCGCTGAGTTGTTTGCGCTAGGCGTTAATGAAGGGTGATGTGCACAAGCAGACAGCACTAAAATGCTCATTAAAAGGCATAGGCGTTTAGAGAATGGTAAATGCAATTTGATTTCCTTAAATTTTTTTGCGTCCTTTCATTTCTCAATAAATTACCAGAATACAGCATACTTGTCTTGTTGCTTAGCCTATCTAGATTGATCTGAAATAAAGCATTACCAAGCCGGCAGAATAGGAGTTTCTAATAGCAGTATCTGCGTTGAATCTGTTGGCATCACCAAGATGTGGGATCGACTCTATAGTAAAGTGAAAGCTGATGATAAAGTTTCGGATATTGCTGTTTAAGCTTGTGTGACTTTTCAAAAAAAACTTCACTGGCAACCGCAAAGAACTCTGCGGGATTCGTTGCGCCATAGTAGTCAAATATAGATGGAATGGCGTTTTGCGCTCGACGTTGAAGCTCGTGATACTGCGTAGAGAAGACTTCCGCCCACTGTTCATAGCTCTGATGACTACCTAATATCGGCGCGCCGTTTGAGTAGCCATCCTCTTGATCTAGCTGATGCGCAAATTCATGAATAACGACGTTATGTCCATCTTCTGTTAAGTATGCACCGTCAAGGGTGTCTTGCCAAGACAGCACAATCTTGCCATAACTCCAAGATTCGCCGGCGAGTACAGTATCTTTAGTAGATTGAACGCCAGTTGCGTCAGTTACTTGGTGTTCCTTAACGAAAGCGCGGGGGTAGACAAGAATGGTCTTTAGTTTTGGGTAATAGTCTGTTTTTCGATTTAATAACAGTAAGCAGGCCTGGGCAGCAATAGTAACCTTGATTTCGTCAGTAATACTCAGTCCTTTTAATCCTTTAAACGTTTTTTCAGACAAAAATATTTGAATATGCTGTTTTAACTGAAGTTGCAAATCAGCCGGCATTTTTTTAAAGAAGGGCATTCTTCGCTGTATGATCTTTCGCCATTCTTTTTTAAAAGGAGTTTTTGATATTTGCTTTCGTCTGAATTCTCGCCAATAAGGCGGGCAAAGAATCAACGAAATAAAACACATTGTCACGAGAATCAACAATATATAAGAAAACATAATCGCTACATAAGAGCTTATCAGAAACTAATAAGTGGGAGTGGCTTTCTGCTTTTTCAAGCATGTGCAGTAAGATGGTGTAATGTGTATGGCTGCAGATTGGGTATTAGTGAAGGCAAACATGATTGTATTAAAGGCAATTTTTACCAGTCTTGCTATGTCTGAATAAGCCCAGCGCTACTGAGCGCCGAGCTAAGCTATTCACCTAAAAATAATAGCGTATGGCCGCAGATAGCACATTTGTATCATCATAACGTTCGTATGATCCCTCAACAGCCCATTCATCAGCAATTTTGCCTGACACACCTAACCCAAGTCCAAACTCAGTTTCGCTAGCGCTGCTGCTAAAGCCTCCTTGACTTGCTTGAATGCCTAATCGGGCATAAGAGGGCACAATGAATACCGCGATGGTATCGGATGCATAGTAGTTAAGACGTAAAGCGACAGATTGGAATTCGTCTACTTCTACGTTAGTGCCAAATAATGTGTCGTCTTGAACGCCAATGCCTAAGCGTAACTCCGGCATTAGACTAAACTGTGAATTTTGAGCTCTAAACTCAAAGGCTGCATTAATATTTACAACGCCAAATGATAAATCGTCGGCTGATAAATTAGCGTATGAACCCGCTATGGATGCTTGAGCAATAGCCGCTGTGCTAAAAGCAGTTAATAGTATGGCAGCTAGGCCTTTCGATAAATTGGGCATATAGATTTTTTCCTTAATATAATGTTGACCTTAATAAACACTGATTTTGTCTTTTAAGACACTCAAAAGAGGGCGCTAAGGTAATAAAACTTTTAAGGCTTTGCAATATTAGTGAAACATAATGTCATGTATAGTCCTACTAATAGAGAGCCAAAAGACCTCAAGACCTCATGGCCGAATACGAAAGAGAGTTTGAATATTTAGTCATCATAACAATAGGAAAGCAATGCGGGTTTAACTAGCTTGCATTTGAAATCTTATAATTACATCAATACGTTTTTATGCAAGTTTTGGCTTGATTTTAATCTGGAACTTTCCTTCATTTTGCAGTTTAAAACGTTTCAAAAAACACGAGTGAGCACAGCGGCTAGTGCGCGTCAGGTTCAAGCATAAAAGGCCATAGTTTAACACTATGATGAACACGGAATCGCTTATAACATGAAGTCTTTGTAATATAATAAAAAAATCACCTTGATGTTAAATTAAACATTGTAATAAACAGACCGATAACCTAAAATTACGAATATAGTTTTAAATTACCGTTTAAAGGATAATAAATGAAAAAGTTAATAATTGGACTGGCAGTTGCAGCAGTAATGGCATCTGGTAATGTCCTAGCGCAAGAAAGAACAGGCGGCTCTGGCGCTGGTTCTTCTGCAGCCGGTGGCGTTGATGAAAACGTAATTTTCGCTGTAGCTTCCACGGCAGTTCTATTCGGCGCAGTAGCCGCGAACAGCAGTGGTGTCGCTCCAGCAAGAGACGTTCCACCAATTATTCCGCCTCCGCCTCCGCCTCCACCGCCACTAACGTGTAATGGTGATGACGCCCTAGTCGACGGTGTTTGTATTGGTACAACTGTTACTTCTACAATTACCAACACAATTACTGGTACTGGTACAGGTACAGGTACTGCTACCGCGACTGTGCTAGTGACGGTTCCGGTTACTTTTACCTACGCTCCGTCAAACTAGGCGAAGTAATTTTTTAAAAGCCGCCTGAAGGCGGCTTTTTTGTTCGTCGCCCTGCTAAAGTGAGAAAAGATGAAAGCGCCGAAAAGAGCCATTTGTTTGGCCATTGCTTTTTCTACATTTTTATTTGCTTGCTCCCCAACACAACAAGCCTATCAACAAAATGTAAAATTATACTTTTCTAGCAATAAAGACGTGATTCTGCCTAATGATCGTATTGCTGATTCTTCTGCCGATCTTATTTATGTTAAAAATGGTGAAAGACCGGTCGTTACTATGGCGCTTGCTTTCATTGAAGACGGTCAGTACAAATGGCTATCAAGAGATGACGCAATGATAATTACTGACCATGGACGAATAGCGCGTATGGTCGGTTTTAAAAAAAATTTATTGTACGTAAGTAATATTCATTCTGACCCGATTCAATTTGGTGCGCAGATGCCTCAGCACTCTAGTCAATGGGCGAGAAAAATAGATACAGATCTTGGTGATATCGGGGTGGCGCTTAAATCAGTCATAGACAAAACAGAAGACATCTCAGTAACTATCCAAGGCATTGAATTTTCTACGGTTAAGCTAGAGGAGCATGTTTCATACAATAGTAGCGTGCATGGACAGCAAAGTTGGTCAAATACATTCTGGTTTGAAAGCAACACCGGGCAACTTATCAAATCTTCACAGATGCTTGCGCCCAATATAGACAGGCTCGATATTAGCTATGTGAGTAGAGCTCTGCGCATTATAAGTAAAAGCAACAAGGAGGGCAGTTGATGTTCAGAGCCGTCAGTTTGTTTTTTTTATTGATGTGTTGCAGTTTAAGTAACCCTAGCCATGCTAATGTGCAAGTCGAGATAAATGGCGGTGTATACGTTTTCGAAGGCAATCCCCGATTAGCCGAAGTGCTAGCGCCCTTAGCTCAACAGCAAAATTGGTATTGGCCAAGCGCGCAACTTTTTAATTTAGAACTTTCGTCGGTAGAAAAGCAGCGACATGAATTGCTACAAGACCTAAAAGATGAAGCTACGACTGATGGAGTAGTAAATCCAAATTATCAGATGTTAATTTCTGAAATTAGCAATTGGCGCCTTGCTGACCGAATACAAATTGAAATTGATTTCGAGCTTGCTCGGTTTTCTTTGGCGGCTAACCCAAGGTTCGAAAACGGTAATTATTTATTACACTTGGCGCAAAGACCAAAATACATTTACGTGTTTGGCGCAGTCCAAATACCGGCTACCCTAAGTTCGCCTGACAATCAATGTTTGCATTCAGTAATAAAGGATATGGTTCGTTTAGATATCGCAGATCCTAGTTATGTATACCTTATTCTGCCCACAGGGAAAATTGAAAAGGTGGCTGTGGCTTATTGGAATCGTGGTTGCGTCATTGCTATGCCGGGGTCTTTAGTATACGTGCCAATTAGAGAAAGTCAGTGGTTTAATACAGCTAAGATAATTAATCAAAAAGTCACTGCGTTGGCATTAAATAGAGTGCCATCACAATGAAGAAGAACTTTCGATATCTATTTTTGTTATGTCCTTTGTTGGCTATTAATACATCTATCGCGGAGTCAAGACAGAACGCGGACGGCGGTCGTTCAAACACCTCACAGATGATCCGCGGTGGAGTAGGCCTAATCCAAACGCCTACCGCTCGAATGGCTGAAGAAGGCTCATTTACTGTCAACTATAGCGATATTGATCAATACCGGTTTTGGACGGCAAGTATTCAATTGTTTCCTTGGTTGGAGTCCACTGTTAGATATACAGACGTGCGCACTCGGCTGTATAGCCCATTCCCAGGTTTTAGTGGTGACCAAACGCTGAAAGATAAAGGTATCGATGTTAAGTTTCGGCTAATAAAAGAAAGCTTTTATCTGCCTGAGGTGTCGTTTGGGTTGACTGATATTGGTGGCACAGGCTTTTTTAGCAGTGAATTTATTAATTTTAGTAAAGCCTATGGGCCTTTAGATTTTCATGTGGGTTTCGGCACAGGCTATTTGGGTGCCGGTGGTAATATTTCCAATCCATTTTGCCAGTTACGCGATTCTTTCTGTGACCGTCCAGGTGGTTTCAGTGGCCAAGGTGGCAAGGTAGATTTTGAAGAGTTCTTTAAAGGCTCAGCATCGGTTTTTGGGGGGATTGAATATCAAACGCCTTGGGAAGGTCTAAGCTTAAAATTAGAGTACGAGGGTAATGATTATCTTAATGATCGTGCAGGGGCTTTGCAGCAAGACTCAAATTGGAACTTTGGCGCGGTATATCAGTATAATAATTGGGATTTTAGTCTCAGCTATCAGCGTGGGAATACTCTAGGCTTTAACATATCTTACAACTTCAATTTTCATACCTTGGAGCAGGTGAAAATCGATGAGCCTCCGCGAGATATTCAAAATAGTGTGCCGGCGGTTTCAATGGAAGTGCTAAACCGACAGCGCCTATATACAGACTTGGTCAATGAAGCGAGTTTCTTGGTGAGTGGAACACATCAAAGCGGCGATGAAATGATTTTTTATGGTGCTCAATTAGGATATCGAGACCATGACGAGGCGACCCAACGCGTGGGCAGAATTTTGGCATCTGAGCTGCCTGAGTCAATTAAAAGCTACAAAATTGTTGAGACCGTTGCACACACGCCAATGCTAGAAACTGAAATTGATGCAGCAGAGTTCAGGGCAGCGGCTCGATTAGACCGCTTAGAAACAGACATTGCAAGCACCTACAGGCGCCAAAACCCAAATGCATATAGCCATGAAAATTATTCACCCAATGAAGAGTCTGGTATCTTATTTGGCATTGACGCATTTTGGATACAAACCTTTGGTAACCCAGAGGATTTTTATTTGTATCAGGGTGGCGCGTTTATCAACACAGGTTATGCGTTTAATCCTAATTTCTCCGTTAAAGGTGGCTTGAAAGTCACTTTGGTGGAAAACTTCGATAAGTTCAATTTCCTTGTTGACGGTCAACAGAGCACTTTGCCAAGAGTTCGTACTTTAGTGAGAGAGTACGTGACCAATGGCAATATCAACCTAGAAAATGCATATATGCATTGGTTTGATAAGCTTACCGACAATACCTTTGTTCAAGTGTATGGAGGTTACCTTGAAACCATGTTTGGCGGTGTGGGTACAGAAATTTTATATCGTCCAGTCGACAGTACTTTATCATTTGGCTTAGATCTTAACTACGTCAAACAGCGCGATTTTGACAGTCAAACAGCATTCTTTGACTATGAGGCATTTACTGGGCATGCGACGATGTATTGGCAACCTGATTTTCTGCCCGACATGCAGCTAAAAGTAAGCGCTGGTCAATTTCTAGCAAAAGACCGTGGTGTAAACCTTGATCTTGCAAAGCGTTTCGACAGCGGCATTATTGTGGGGGCTTTTGCGGCTTTTACCAATGTATCAGCTGAGGAATATGGTGAGGGCAGTTTCACTAAAGGCTTCTATATATCAATCCCGTTTGACATGTTCTCGTTTGCACCTTCAAAAGGACGCGGACGTATTCCGTGGATACCCATAGGCCGAGACGGTGGGCAGATGCTTAACCGTCCAATAGCACTAAGAGATTTGACCGAGATACGTTCTCCATTTTATGACTAGATGATATGGTTGATTAAATCTAGTGAAGTGTGTCAGCCTGAAATGAATACGCAGTAAATTCCCAAAAGTCCTTGTGGTTCAGTTTAGCCCCTGACTTGAAGAAGCTTATGACTAAAGGTAACCTACGACTTAAGCGCTGAGCGAATCCCATGCTACAGCAAGGCTCTATGGGCGTTAATATTAATGAATAAGACCTATACATCGTTACTCAAGGCTTGTGGCCTAATCTTGCTGGTATTCGGCACATTTGGCTGCGGTGGCTCATCGTCGAGCACAAAAGCTCCTGCTGCACCCACTTTACCAAACACTCCTCCCGCTCAAGCGGCTAATATTATGCAGTTTGGGTTCTACCAAACGGCTAATCCTAGTTTAAGTGCCAACGTCATACTCGAAATTGAGGGAACCAACATTGTTGGACGAGTGCCAGACAATATTAATGTGAATACACTAGTTGCTAGTTTTTTCCATACTGGCAGTGAGGTTAAAGTTAATAACCTGATTCAAACCAGTGGTCAAACTGCAAACGACTTTACTCAAAAACAACAATATACAGTTACCAGCAGTGATGGCAGCAGTCGTCAATACACCGTTGATTTGACCCGCTTTACTGGTCTTCCCGTTGTTTATTTAAATACCGATGGTAATGTATCTATTACCTCAAAGGACGATTATATCAATGGTCAGATATTGATTACTGGAACAAGAGATTACCTAAGTCTTCCCGCAGTTGACATGGAAATACGTGGCCGAGGAAATTCTACTTGGCAGCATCCAAAAAAGCCTTATCAAATGAAGTTAACAGACAAATCTGAAATATTGGGCATGCCTTCAGATAAAAAGTGGTTGTTCATTGCTGAGTATTCCGACAAGACTATGCTTCGTAATAAAATTGCCTTTGAATTAGGCTATATGAGTAAGTTGTCATGGACACCGAAGAGTGAATTTGCTGAGGTGTATCTCAATGATGATTACATCGGGACTTATCACATTACTGAAAAGGTAGAGGAGGGCGATAGCCGAGTTGTTTTGGCAGACGTTGGCTACTTGTTAGAAATAGATCAGTTGGAGCGTTTGGACAGCGATGATGTTTACTTTAATACTGCTCGATTTTTAATTAACATCAAAGAGCCTGAAGTCAATTGGGCTAGCGCTGAACTAGCTGAGGTGAGCGCGATTATAAATGAATTTGAAAGCGCCTTGTTTGCCAGTAACTTTAAAGACCAAACTTCGGGCTATTCTGCTTATATAGATTTAGACAGCTTTATTGACTGGTATTTGATCAGTGAAATTACCAAAAATGTCGATTCCAGATCATGGTCGAGTATCTACCTTAATGTTATTCCCGGTAAGAAAATCAAAATGGGTCCACTATGGGACTTTGATCTATCTTTTGGCAACGTTGATTATGCTGATAGCCAATATCCAGAAGGCTTTTGGATCAAAGAGCATCAATGGTATCAACGGCTTTTTCAAGACCCCGCGTTTGTGACAAAGGTCCAAGAACGATTTGTATTTTTTAAAGAAAACCAAGCTACCATCATTGGGATGATCGATGAATATGCGAATAGGCTAAAGTGGGCGCAGCAAGAAAACGACAATCGCTGGCAAACCTTAGGTATATATGTGTGGCCGAATCCAGTGGTGTTTGATACACATCAACAAGAGGTTGACTACTTGAAAAATTGGTTAAATGTGAGAATGCAGTGGTTAGAAGAAGCGCTAAACGCTCTGTAGTGGCTTTGCTTAGTCTATAAAAAAGCGTGAGACCTATATCTCACGCTTTTTGTTATTGGCGAATTCGTTCAGGCTATGGTGACGACTTTACAGGCGTTGGTAGCCCCTTCCGTCTCCATGGTGTCGCCATAAGTTAAGATAAACTGATCGCCTATTCCTAATCTGCCGCTATTTTTCAATGCCGTCATTACGTCTTTAGTCATTTCGCCAGGCGCACTTTTTGTTGAATCAAAAAATATGGGGATAACACCTCGATATAGCGCCATGCTATTAAGCGTACGCTGATGTCTAGACAGCGCGAAGATTGGCAATGAAGAGGTGATTCTCGACATCAGCTTAGGGGTTGTGCCACTCTCGGTTAAACCAACTATAGCTTTTATAGAGGACAAGTGATTGGCTGAGTAAACTGCTGACATGGCGACAGTTTCAGTCACGCTATCAAATTTTTCTTCTAGACGATGTTTAGAAACTTTCACACTGGTATGAGTCTCAGCGCCTTCGCAAACTCGCGCCATTGCCAATACCGTTTCAACAGGATATGCACCCGCTGCTGTTTCAGCCGATAGCATCACAGCGTCGGTACCGTCTAAAACCGCATTTGCAACATCCATAACTTCTGCGCGGGTCGGCATCGGACTTTCAATCATCGATTCCATCATTTGCGTGGCGGTAATTACCACTCGATTGAGCTGTCTAGAACGAGCAATAAGTTTCTTTTGCACCCCCACCAATTCAGCATCACCGATTTCAACGCCTAAATCGCCGCGAGCTACCATTACCGCGTCAGAGGCAAGAATGATATCGTCAATTGCTTCGTCGGAAGCAACCGTTTCTGCGCGCTCTACTTTGGCGCATATTTTTGCAAAACATCCAGCTTTTTCAGCCAATTCGCGGGCATAGTGGAGGTCGGCACCAGAGCGAGGAAAGCTAACAGCTAAATAGTCCACTTCCATTGCTGCGGCAGTCACAATATCTTCTTTGTCCTTTGCGGTTAGGGCCTCAGCAGACAGGCCTCCGCCTAAACGGTTGATGCCCTTGTTGTTCGATAGTTTGCCGGCAACGGTAACTTTAGTGTGAACCTTTTTGCCAACTACCGACACGACTCTCAGTTGAATTCTGCCGTCGTCCAGCAATAATATATCATCTGCGTTTACATCGTCAGGCAAAGCTTTGTAGTCGATGCCTACTTGGGTTTCGTCACCATCGAACTTTCCAAGTTCAGCATCTAGGATGAAATCTTGATCATGTTTTAAAATGACGGAGTCATTCTTGAAACGAGACACGCGAATTTTGGGGCCTTGTAAATCGCCTAAAATTGCAACATGAGTATTTAACTTTTTAGCCGCGGCTCGTACTCGCTGAGCTCTGAGAATATGGTCTTCTGCTTGACCATGTGAAAAGTTCATACGTACGACATTTGCACCAGCTTTAATGATTGCTTCAATCATTTCACTGGTATCAGTTGCTGGTCCGAGGGTTGCTAGTATCTTTGTTCTACGTGCCATAGTTGACTTGCCTTAGGTATTTTCTGTTCGATTAAAACGAGATCCGCGCAAAGTATCTTTGACGCGCTTTAAATTTTCGCGAAACTTATTACCGCGTCGCAAAGTAAAACCGGTTGCTAACACATCGATTAAGGTCAGTTGCGCTATACGCGATGCCATAGGCATGTACAGGTCGGTATCCTCTGGTACAGATAACGACAACACATAATTACATGCTTTTGATAAGGGGCTACCAGCGGTTGTAATACCAACTACTGTAGCGTCATTTTCGCGCGCGATGTTGGCTACATCAACAAGTGATTTAGTGCGGCCGGTGTGCGAGATGCAAATGACTACATCGCCTTCTACGCTGTTCATTACGCTCATTCTTTGCATTAATATGTCATCAAAATGCACGACTGGAACATTGAAGCGGAAAAATTTATTGACGGCATCATGAGCAACCGATGCCGACGCTCCTAAGCCAAAAAATGAAATCTTTCGTGCTTGAGTGAGTAAGTCGACCACTCGATTAACCATAGCAGTGTCGACTGATTGTCGAGCGACTTCTAAAGATGCCATAGTAGATTCAAAAATTTTATTCGTGTATTCAACTGGCCCATCAAATTCATCTACGTGGCGATTCACATAAGGCGTGCCGTTAGCTAAGCTTTGGGCTAAGTGTAGTTTGAAATCTGGATAACCTTTTGTATCGAGGCGTCGGCAAAACCTGTTGACAGTAGGCTCGCTGACATTCGACATTTTTGCTAGAGAGGCAATACTTGAATGAATAGCAACTTGGGGATTCGCCAGAATGACTTCAGCGACCTTTTTCTCAGATTTACTGAATTCCAACATGTCTTGTGATATTTTTTCGAGAATATTCATAATGTTTAATTTACTCGCAGTCACGAAGCCTTGGTTTTGTAACAATATTACCGTTAAAAAGTAAATTTGTCATTTTTGTTGTAACTTTTAGACAAAAATAAGCATGCTTACAAGGCTAACACACTTTTAGTAAAGCGAGTAGCAATCCCTTTTGTTTGTAGATTTAATACTTGGGGCTTTGTTTATTATGGATTTGTCGACCTTTTATGTATTTGCATAAAATATTTCGAAGCCGCTTTAACGTAATAATTGCGACGAAAATGCAACAAATTCATTTGTAATTTTACTACATTTATTGTTTACTGTGTGCAACATCAAAAGTGATTGAATTCCAATGCTCATTTGAGGCAATTATGGTATCTGAACTAAAATATGAACCTATTGATTTTGTGTTGTTTGGTACAAAAGGCGACCTTGCAAGACGAAAACTTCTCCCGTCATTATATCAGCTAGAAAAAGCTAAACTTCTGCATGAAGGCACCAAAATTGTTGGCGTGGCCCGTCAAGAGGTAACGCACGAAGAGTACCTAGACTTAGTAAAAGACAATATTGAAAACTTCTCTGGAGACGCGCTTTGCGAAGAAACGTGGACAAAATTTGAAGCACGCCTAGATTACGTGAAAATCGATCTCACCGATGCCCCATCATATTCGGCGCTTTGCGAGCACGTAAACGTTGATCGGACAATGGTATGCTATTTTGCCACTGCACCTTCGTTGTTCGGTAATATTTGCGAAGGTATGGACAGTGCCAAAATTATCGATGAAAGCGTGCGTGTGGTGCTTGAAAAACCTATCGGACAAGATTTGGTGTCTTCAAAAGCAATTAACAACAAAGTTGCTGAATATTTTTCTGAAAAACAAATTTATCGCATAGATCATTATTTAGGCAAAGAAACCGTGCTTAACTTGATAGCGTTGCGCTTTGCAAATTCTATCTTTGCGACTAACTGGGATCATAACTGCATTGATCATGTGCAAATAAGTGTTGCTGAATCCGTTGGTATTGAAGGGCGTTGGGGCTATTTTGATGACGCCGGCCAGATGCGTGATATGGTGCAAAATCACCTCTTGCAGATATTGTCACTGGTCGCGATGGAACCTCCTACTACGCTTGATGCTGACAGTATTCGCGATGAAAAACTAAAAGTACTCAAAGCGCTACGTCCAATTAATGCTTCCAACTTTCATGATAAAACAGTGCGAGGACAATACGCCTCAGGGTTTGTGTCTGGCCATGAAGTGCCTGGTTATTTGGAAGAAGAAGATGCCAACCAAAAAAGCCGCACAGAAACCTTTGTTGCCCTCAAAGTTGAAATCGATAACTGGCGTTGGGCGGGCGTGCCATTCTATTTAAGAACGGGTAAGCGACTGCCAACAAAAGCCAGTGAAATTGTGATTTACTTTAAACGTCAGCCGCACAATTTATTTGGCGCGAGTTTCAGTAAATTACCACCAAACAAACTGGTCATAAGGTTACAACCTGAAGAAGGCGTTGAAGTCACCATCATGAATAAAGTCCCTGGGCTGACAAGCACGGGCTCTATGGACTTACAAAAATCAAAACTAGATTTGAGTTTTTCTGAGGAGTTTGCAGACCAACGCATAGCCGATGCTTATGAAAAACTCCTCCTTGAAGTCATGATAGGTAATCAAGCCTTGTTTGTTAGGCGAGATGAGGTCGAGCAAGCATGGACGTGGGTAGACTCAATTATGCAAGCATGGAAAAGCACTAGCGAAGCTCCTGAGCAATATCAAGCCGGTACGTGGGGACCCGTTTCTTCAATAGGGCTGCTCGCAAAAGAAGGCCGCAGTTGGTACGAAAGTAAAATTAAAAAGAAGGTATGAGCTGTGTCTGTTGAAAATCATGAGTATGCAAATAGTGAAGAATTGGTCAATGCTTTTAGTCAGCAAATTGCAGGTATACTAAAAGATGCTATTGCAGAAAAAGGAACTGCGTCCATTGCAGTAAGCGGGGGATCGACGCCTAAGCCACTTTTTCAAGCGCTATCAAATATTGAATTAGCGTGGGCAAAAGTTAATGTAACCTTAGTTGACGAGCGTTGGGTAAACGCTACTCATGAGGCTAGCAATGAGAAGCTAGTGCGAGAAAACTTGCTGGTAAATAGAGCGGGTGCAGCAAATTTTATCTCAATGACTACCGCCGATGACAACGCAGAGGACGCAGTAGAGGAAATCAGCGCACGCCTCGAACATATGGGCATGCCGATTGATGTGTTGATATTGGGTATGGGCGAAGATGGCCATACCGCATCACTGTTTCCTTGTTCGGAGCAGATTGCTGAAGGCTTAAACCTTAACCGCAAACAGTTAGTGTTGGCGACGCAGCCGACCACAGCACCTCATCAACGGATGTCTTTAAGTTTGGCAAGTATTATTGCAAGTAAACATGTTTTTTTGCACATAAGCGGTGATAAAAAACGCACAGTATTAGAACAAGCATTGTCTCAACATACCGCAATCGAAAAGCCCATTAAAGCGGTTTGTGACAATTGTAACGTTAACTTAATTTGGGCCCCATAGGTGGAAATATGAATCCGATTATTCAGGATGTTACCGATCGAATTATAGAGCGAAGTCAAAAGGCTCGCGCTCAATACCTGTCTAAAATAGACAAGGCCAGAAGACAAGGCCCACATCGCGGCGCACTATCGTGTGGAAACTTAGCCCACGGGTTTGCGGCGTGTGGCAAAGAAGATAAATCAGATCTTCGCAGTATGGTAAAAGCAAATATTGCCATTGTATCGTCTTACAACGATATGCTCAGTGCCCATCAACCTTATGAAAGCTATCCACAAAAGTTAAAAGATGCAATAACAGCTGTTGGCAGCGTAGCTCAATTTGCGGGCGGTGTGCCGGCTATGTGTGACGGCGTGACCCAGGGCAACCCTGGTATGGAATTGAGTCTAATGAGTCGCGACAATATCGCAATGGGCGCTGCCATTGGCTTATCGCATAATATGTTTGACGGCGCACTGATGCTGGGGATCTGCGATAAAATCGTCCCTGGTCTTCTGTTGGGCGGATTGAGCTTTGGCCATTTGCCGACTATTTTTGTGCCGGCAGGACCGATGCCCTCAGGCTTACCAAATAAAGAAAAGGCACGAGTCAGACAAGCATTTGCAGAAGGAAAAGCAGATCGCGAAGCACTTCTTGAAGCCGAATCTCAGTCTTATCACAGTGCGGGCACCTGTACCTTTTATGGCACTGCAAATAGTAATCAACTGGTAGTAGAAATAATGGGACTGCATTTACCAGGCTCATCGTTTGTAAACCCCGGCACTGCATTACGCGATGCACTAACCGATGCCGCGGCGCGCCAGGTTACTCGACTGACTGATTTAGGTGACAACTATACGCCAATTGGTCATGTTGTAGATGCTAAAGCAATGATTAATGGTATCGTTGGTTTGCTCGCTACCGGCGGTTCAACTAACCACACCATGCATTTGGTGGCAGTTGCAAGGGCAGCCGGCGTGATCATTAACTGGGATGATTTTTCTGACATTTCGCGCGCTACCCCTCTTATCACCCGTATTTATCCGAATGGTTCAGCGGATATCAACCACTTTACCGCTGCGGGCGGCATGTCATTGTTGTTCAAACAACTCAGGGACAGCGGTTTGATTCATAATGACGTGACCACAATTTGTGGAAAGGGTCTAGATCAATATACGAAAGAACCAAAATTAAAAGATGGTGAATTAGTGTGGGAAGACGGCCCGGGTGAATCATTCGATACCACTGTGTTTGCCGATATCAAAACCCCATTTAAACCCGATGGTGGCTTATCTGTGCTGCATGGTAATTTAGGCCGAGCGGTAATAAAAACGTCAGCCTTACGAGAGCCGAATTGCCACATGAAAGCACCGGCGGTTGTGTTTGAAGATCAGTATGCGCTTGATGCCGCGTTCCAATCAGGTGAGCTGGACCGTGACTGTATTGTTGTTGTACGTTTTCAAGGGCCTTCGGCGATCGGCATGCCTGAGTTGCACAGACTAACGCCGCCGCTAGGAGTATTACAAGACCGTGGCTTTAAAGTTGCACTGGTGACAGATGGACGCATGTCTGGTGCTTCAGGAAAAGTGCCTGCTGCCATTCACCTCACGCCTGAAGCTTATAAAGGGGGCTTGATAGGCAAAGTGAAAACAGGGGATATCATTGAGATTGATACGACCACTAACGCCATTACCTTACATGTATCTGAGCAGGAGTTAGCCAGCCGAGAGCAAGCCTCAATCGATTTGACGGAAAGTCATCACGGCATGGGGCGTGAATTATTTGCCGGCATGCGCTCTACATTATCGGGTGCAGAGCAGGGTGCGTGTTCGCTATTTTTTGAGCAAAACCCGGAATTGGATGCATGAATAGCCTAGGTCAGAAGTTTGTCGCGGATGTCGGGGGAACCAATATCCGCTTAGGCTTGGTTGAAAATGGTCGGATTTCGACGATCAAAAAATACCTGTGCGTAGACTTTGAGGCCATTGATGATGTGATTTTGCATTTTCAAAAAGAAACGTCAACTAGCCAATTTGTGGCTGGCTGTATTGCGATAGCATGCCCTGTTAACGATGACCTTGTAAAAATGACTAACCATACATGGTCATTTTCGAAAAGAGCCTTACAAGCGCATCTAAAGCTCAATCACCTAGATGTGATAAATGATTACACCGCCATCGCGCACTCACTGCCTCACCTTAATCACAATCAAGTAATACAGATCGGCGAAGGGCATGCTAAAGAGCATGGCAATATCGCGGTGTTTGGTCCGGGCACTGGTTTGGGGGTTGAGCACTTAACGTGGACTCAAAACGGCTGGCATACCCTTGACGGTGAAGGTGGTCATGTAGACTTCGCGCCTACTGATGAAGACGATCTTATCATTTGGCGCTATTTGTTTAAAAAGTTTGGTCGCGCGTCGGCTGAAGAGGCACTATCAGGGCGCGGTATCGTTAATATTTACTGCGCATTTTGCGAGGATGCCGGCATTGTCCCTAAATTCTCTAAACCATCTGATGTAACCTCGGCGGGCTTGGACAACAGCGATCCAATGGCACATAAGGCCATCGCGCATTTCTGCCAGATTATGGGTAGCTTTGCAGGTAATTTGGCGCTGAACTTGTGTACTACTGGCGGCATATTTATTGGCGGTGGTATCACCAGTAAACTTCAGGATTTCTTTTTGCAAAGCCGCTTTCGTGAAAAATTTGAAGCAAAGGGAGGGATGTCAAATTATGTCAATACTATCCCTACTTATCTTATTAATGAGCCCGACCATGGTTTACTGGGCGCGCTCGCGTATTTAATTCAACAAACACAGAGAATACAAGATGATAAATAATTGGCAAAATACGTCTGCAGACATTTTCGATCAAGGGCCTGTAGTACCGGTGCTAGTGATTGAAAATGTGGAAGATGCGCTACCGATTGCTGAAGCCTTACTAAAAGGCGGCATCAATGTACTTGAAGTGACATTAAGAACTGCTTCAGCGATGCAAATCATTGAAAGGATCGCAAAAGAAATGCCAGAAGCTTATATTGGTGCAGGCACAGTCACTAATCGCCAGCAACTTAAAGCGGTTACCGAGGCAGGGGCTAAGTTTGCAATAAGCCCTGGCTTGACTGCTGACTTATTAGCTGCAGGTAAAGAAGGCAGCATACCGCTCATACCGGGTGTCTCGAATATCTCTGACCTAATGAAAGCAAACGACGCTGGATATGATCACTTGAAATTTTTTCCTGCAGAGGCTGCAGGGGGCGTGAAAGCGCTTAAATCCATTGGCGGGCCGTTTCCCAACACCATCTTTTGTCCAACGGGTGGAATTGGACCCGGTAATTATCTAGATTATCTTGCACTACCAAATGTGAAATGTGTGGGCGGCTCTTGGGTGGCGCCTAGCGATGCTATAGAAGACAAGCAGTGGCATATTTTAACTGAGCTTGCTGCTAAAGCCATTGCCGATACAAAATCTTAATTAGTCATGCTTAGCGAAATTGCTGGGTTAGCACATGTTGCTGACCTGGCGATAGTAATATTTCTGGCTCACTCACCGCTTCAATACACAGCATTTTTTTATAGCCTTTAGAACTCATATCTTTCATACCGCGGCTCTTATTTATCCAAGGATTCCAAACTACCGTACCATTGTGTCCAGTCTGCTCAATATTTACCATATCCGCTTGATTTTCGCTTATGCTTATGTTTTGTTTGACCCTGTTGTTTGGCAATGGAGGCAGGCTGTGAACACGGTCGGTTTCGCCGACTATTTGATAAGGTTTAGGACTAAGATTGCCAGCACTATCATCTAATTTATTATAGTAATTTGAGTCAAGGCCATGAATGCTTATTTGCTGAATGTCTGAGATGGCGAAGTAGGAATGAATAGCTTGTGACAAAGCGATGGTCTGCTGGCTATTGTTGTAGGTGCTCAATTTGATTTCGCAAGTGCTACCTATGCTTATGTTCAATATCAGTTCTAATCCTTTTGGTACCTCATGAAGTCCTAATTGGCTAGGTACAAGCGTACAGACAGTGTCGATGATCTTGCCCTCGCTATTGCTAGTTTCTTGAACTTTCAATAGTGTCCAAATTTGGGTTCTTACAAATCCATGACTTGGCGCACCAATTACCCGTTTGTTTGCACCAAACCACGGCCAGCAAATCGGCACGCCTCCACGAATCGGGGTCTCAGAGTCATATATCGCCTTTTCGCTGAGCCACAGCCTGTCGCGTTTATCAACGTTAGGCACATAAGATAGGAGGTGCCCGCCAAATAATGATATGCGTGCGCTTGCAACATGATTGTTTATTAATAAACAAGCTCCAAATCGGGCTTGCTCAAACTCGACGCTAGGGTTTGCGTTGATGATGTCTTTTAGTTCATCAGGCATATGGTTTGCAGGAGATGGCATAATCTATGTGCTCAATAACGCTCAGGGCTATGTTGTTGTTCGTTAGTGTAACCAAGTAAAGCAGTTTCATCTATGTTTATAAGCGATGTTTATAGACAAGCAATTTAGTTCTGGGCACGGCGTAAAATACAAAAAAAGCGCAGGATAAGTGCGCTCTTTTGATGACCAATAGGACTTGGTAACTAAATCTAATTACTCGCTAATATGCGCAACTAAATCTAATACACGATGGGAATAGCCCATTTCGTTGTCATACCATGCTACAAATTTCACAAAGGTATCGGTCAGTGCTATGCCCGCTTTTGCATCGACAATGGATGAATGTTTATCACCAATAAAATCTTGAGAAACAACATCATCTTCTGTGTAGCCTAAAATTCCTTTCAGGGTGGTCTCTGAGGCAAGTTTAAGTGCGGCGCAAATATCAGCATAGCTAGCCGGTTTTTCGAGGTTGACAGTCAAATCCACCACCGAAACATCAGCAGTTGGCACTCGAAACGCCATACCAGTGAGTTTGCCTTGCAGACTTGGAATAACTTTACCTACGGCTTTTGCCGCGCCGGTTGAAGAGGGGATAATGTTTTGTAGTGCGCCACGACCGCCGCGCCAATCTTTGTGCGATGGACCATCCACTGTTTTTTGAGTGGCTGTCGTTGCATGAACGGTCGTCATTAAACCGTCTTTAATACCAAAGTTATCGTTGAGGACTTTGGCCAATGGTGCAAGACAGTTTGTTGTACAAGAGGCGTTTGATACGATTTGTTGACCATTATATTCATGGTGATTGACGCCCATTACGAACATCGGCGTATCATCTTTAGATGGGGCAGACAGCACCACTTTTTTCGCGCCTGCTTGAATGTGCTTCTGAGCAGTTTCCTGGGTTAAAAACAGGCCAGTAGCATCAACAACGACGTCAACACCGACTTTGTCCCAAGCAAGGTCTGCTGGATCGCGCTCTGCACTAACGCGTATCGATTTGCCATTCACTACAAGATCACCATTTACAACTTCGACGGTACCGTCAAAGCGACCATGAGTAGAGTCGTATTTTAACATATAGGCAATGTAATCAACGTCTAACAAATCATTAATAGCAACTACATTAATGTCTGAACGCTGCGCTGCTGCGCGCAATACTAAGCGGCCGATACGACCAAATCCGTTAATTCCAAGATTTATTGCCATAGAAAATCACCTTTTAGACTCAAATGAGCCTGTTGTTTAATTACGAAAATAAAACATGATTTAAACATAAAAGCCTAGGTTAGTCTATAATATGTTGTTAAATTACAGAAATGTAAATAAAGAGTGAAATGGATTTGAGCAAGCTAAATGGATATAGCTTTTCATCGCATAATTGATATGAATCATGCAAACTATCATTCTTTCGTCAACAGAGCTCGGCGAGCAAGTTCTCACCGAATATGTGCACACAAGATTTAGCAGGAACATAGAACATGACCGATCTTATTGAACACCTTGTTGAGCAACGGGGCATAGGCACTGAGTTTATTGACGCTTGGGGTAAACCAGCGGTGATTGCTCGGCAAACTCAAATTAAGCTGTTAGAAACCTTGGGTTATCCTGTAGATAATGAAGAGGCCTTGTTAACGCAACTCGAAAATGAAGCGATTATAGAATGGCAAACACCTCTCAACAGCGTTTATGTATTCAGAGGCAATGACAATTTACAAGTGGTCATGCGCTGCGTTATTTCTGATGCGGCTGCTAACTATAGTTTACGCATTACCACTGAAGAGGGTGTTAAACACAGTATCAAATTTCAAGCCGTAGACGAGACCTTACTCTTAGCTCAAGAGATTGATGGTTTAGAATGGCATCAATACGCAGTTGATCTGCCGCTATCGTTGCCACTTGGATACCATACTATCGAGCTATATCTGGCTAGGAAAAAACTAGCTTCGGCAAGGCTCATCATGGCACCACAGCGTTGCTTTATACCCAAAGCTATCCAAAAAGGTAAAAAATCATGGGGCTTTTCGGTTCAGCTATATTGTCTGCGAAGTGGGCGCAACTGGGGCATGGGCGATTTTACAGATTTAATTTATTTGGCTGAGCATGCGGCGCAGCTAGGCGCTGACTTCATCGGGCTGAATCCTATTCATCAACTATACCCAGCGAATCCGGATGCATGCTCTCCATATGGTCCAAGTTCGCGTCGTTGGTTGAATTATTTATATATCGATGTTGAACAAGTCGATGGCTTTCAATCGAAAGCCGTACGCACTTGGTTTGAAGAGCAAGGTATTGCCGCCAGACTTGCTAAGCTAAGAGCGGAAGAATGGGTGAACTATGCCGCGGTCGCTGAGATTAAACTTACCGCATTGTCAAAAATATTCGCGGAATATCAGGTCGAGCACCTGAGCAAAGCATCGCCACAAAAACGTGAGTTTGACGCTTTTGTCGAAGCGGGTGGAGACAGCCTTAAAGGGCTAGCGATATTTGAGGCGCTGCAGATGTATCTGAAAGAGCAGGGTGAGGAATATTGGGGCTGGCAGGTATTTCCAGAGCAGTTTCGTAACGCCGACTCGCCCGCAGTGAAGCGCTTTGCTAAAAAGCATGCATCCAGTGTGCAGTTTCACATGTTTTTGCAATTTCAGGCGCAACTGCAGTTTGAAAATGCGAGTAAAGCGGCTACCGATGCGGGTATGTCTATCGGATTGTATCGAGATTTGGCGGTAGGTGTCAGTGATGGAAGTGCTGAAATTTGGAGTAATAAAGACTTATATTGTACCGATGTTAGCATTGGTGCGCCGCCTGATGTGTTGGGACCTCTTGGACAAAAGTGGGGGTTGCCTCCGATGGATCCTGAAATGCTGGTTGAGCAAGCTTATCAGCCTATCATCGATTTATTTAGCTCGAATATGAAAGCATCTGGGGCGCTTCGTATTGACCACGTTATGGCGCTTTTACGGCTTTGGTGGGTGCACAATGACGACGATGCAAGTGATGGTGTTTACGTAAATTATCCGGTTGATGCGCTACTGGCCATTTTAGCTTTAGAAAGTCAGCGGCATCGCTCTCTGGTGATTGGAGAAGACTTAGGTACTGTGCCCGAGGCAATCCGTGAAAAACTGCAGGCCAATGGCGTATTTTCGTATCGCGTATTCTTTTTCGAGCAGGCTGAAGATGGTGGATTTTATTCACCGTCTCACTATCCAGAGCAATCAATGGCGACATTGACGACTCACGATATGCCAACACTCAGCGGCTATTGGCACTGCGATGATCTGAATTTAGGCCGTGAGTTAGGTATATATCCTGATCAAGCTGTATTACAAAATCTGTTTGCAGAGCGTCACGAAAATAAACAGCATATACTAAATACCCTGCATGGCCATGGTTCTATTTCTGAGCAAATAAGTAACGACGTTAACCAAGTTGGTATGACCGAAGCACTTAATTTTGGTATGCAAAAGCATATGGCCCAAGGTTCAAGTGCCTTGCTCAGTTTACAGTTAGAAGACTGGTTACAAATGGATAAACCCGTTAATATTCCGGGAACGTTTGCCGAATATCCAAATTGGCGGCGCAAGCTAACGCACAATTTGGACGAAATATTTGGCAATGCTAATTTGCTCGCTTTAGCCGGTGCTTTAACGCAGAACAGACAAAACGAGAGTAAATAATGCGAGTGAATAATACACAAGGGACATTATGAATTTAGAACAGCAAATTTTAGCGGGCAAGTGCCCGCAGCCTTTTTCCGTTTTGGGCCCGCAGGTACAAGTTGATGGCACGGTGTTGATCAAAGTGCTGTTTCCTACTGCCAGAGGCGTGAGTATTTTAAATGCTGATGGCAGTGCTATTATTGCTAAAGCGAAGCCAAATCATAATGGTATTTTTACCGCCAGCCTTCAGCAAGAGCATTTAGTTTTTCCTTATCGAGTCAACATCACATTGGAAGAGGGTGAACACCAATATGTTGATCCCTACCAGTTCACCGCACAGGCTTATCATGCCGTGCACTTTATCGATCATGCACCACAGAATGTTTATCAACAGGCAGGGGCGCAATTAATTACCGCAGATGCAGGCATTGAGGGCGTTCGCTTTGCCGTGTTTGCGCCTAATGCGAGTGCGGTGGCAGTAATTGGTGACTTTAACGCTTGGAACGCGCAGCAGCATCCTTTGCAAAAGACCGATCTTGGATACTGGGTACTTTTCGTGCCGGGTGTTCGAGCAGGCATGAAATACAAATTTGCTATACACGATCAGCATGGCCATAGGTTAGCCGATAAGTCTGACCCGATTGGGTTTCAGCAAGAGCAATATCCTTCACATTCCTCGGTGGTCTATGATCACTCTCAGTATCGCTGGCAAGACAAAAAATGGTTGAATCGTAAAAATCAGCATCCTTACCAGCAAGCGATGAGTATTTATGAAGTGCACTTAGGTTCATGGAAACGGCCTGATGACCCTAATAAAACCTACTTGAGTTATCAGCAGTTGGCGGAAGATTTGGTTGCCTATGTAAAATCCATGTCGTATACCCATATTGAAGTTCTACCGGTTTCTGAGTTCCCATTTGATGGCAGTTGGGGCTATCAGCCAGTTGGCTTGTTTGCGCCCACTAGTCGCTTCGGTGATGCCGATGGTTTTAAATACTTTGTTGATCAGTGTCATCAACAAGGCGTTGGCGTAATTATCGACTGGGTACCTGCGCATTTCCCTGAAGACCCACATGGTTTAGCCAAGTTTGATGGTAGCTGTGTATACGAATATGAGGATCCAAAGAAAGGTTGGCATCCAGACTGGAATTCATACATTTATGATTTTGGTAAAGATACGGTCCGCCAGTTTTTAGTAGGCAATGCCTTGTATTGGTTTGACAAGTTTCATGTGGACGCCATTCGGGTTGATGCCGTGGCGTCAATGTTATATCTAGACTACTCACGGGATCATGGCGAGTGGGTTCCGAATGTAGACGGCAGCAATCATAATTACGAGGCAATTAGCTTATTACAATGGATGAACACAGCCGTTTACGAACAATTTCCTAACGCAATTACCATTGCTGAAGAATCTACTTCGTTTGCTGGGGTTTCAAGGCCTGTATCTGCAGGCGGATTAGGTTTTGGATTTAAATGGAATATGGGTTGGATGAATGACTCTCTAAGCTATATGGAAAAAGACTCCGCTTACCGAAAATTTCATCATGGTGAACTGACCTTTAGCATGGTGTATGCATATGATGAAAATTTTGTGCTGCCGATTTCCCATGACGAAGTGGTGCATGGCAAAGGCAGCATGCTAGATAAAATGCCCGGTGATGAATGGCAAAAATTTGCAAATTTGCGTGCTTTTTATGGATTTATGTTTGGCCATCCGGGCAAAAAGTTACAGTTTATGGGTAATGAATTTGCGCAGCCTGTTGAATGGAATCATGATGCGCAATTGCGTTGGGATGTCCTAAAGCACCCCATGCACGCAGGTGTCCATGCCTTATATGCAGATTTAAACAAGGTATACCAAAGGTACTCTGCGTTGCATATGCTTGATCACGAGCATGGCGGTTTTAAGTGGGGTGACTTGCACAACGCTGAGCAATCCATGGTGTCATTCGTGCGCATGAGTAAAAACGCCGAACAGGTGGTCTTGGTGATCTGTAATTTTACGCCTGTTCCTCACGATAATATGCGTTTTGGTGTACCTAAAAGTGGTAAATATCAGCTTATTTTAAATACTGACGAAAGCCGCTATGGTGGCAGTGATTATGTGACCAAGAAAAGCGCGACCGCTAAGCATCAGCAACATCATGATATGCCCTATAGTTTAAGTATTAATGTACCTCCCTTGGCGACGGTAATGTTGGTATGTAAATGAAATTCCCCCTATTTAAAAGTGATGTGCAATGAGTGAGCAAATTTCGTTTTCTAGTGTAAACCCTTTTCAATTATTACCGGGTTCTGTCCATCCTTTTGGCGCAACGCTTAACGATAAAGGCTGCAATTTTTCAATTTATTGCCCAGATGCTGAAGCAGTATTTGTGTGCCTATTTGATGAAAATGAGCAAGCTATTGCGCAAATTGCCTTACAGGAGCGCATACAGTCTAAGTGGTTTGGTTGCATCTCAAATGTAGAAGCAGGGCAGTTTTATGGTTTAAGGGTTAAGCCCAAACAACATAAAAATCTGATCGATTTTTCCGTCGAAAAGCTCCTCATCGACCCCTACGCCAAATCACTTAGTCGAGCTATTAATTGGGACCCTAATCAATACCAAGGTGACTCCCATGCGATGGTGCCTAAAGGCGTTATCATTGGTCCTGCAAACCAAGAATTTATGCCGCAAACTGTGCCTGCCGCCGAGCGAATAGTTTACGAAGCTCATATAAAGGGTTTAACCAAACTGCATCCTGATGTACCGAACGAGCATCGGGGTACGTATATTGGTGCTATGCATCCTGCGGTGATTTCGCACCTACAGACGCTTGGGGTAACGTCGATTCAGTTTTTACCTTTAATGAGCTTCATGCCGGAGCCTTTTGCCGTCGCGAAGGGCCTAACTAACTATTGGGGCTATAACCCGGTAAATTTCTTCGCTGCAGAGCCTCGCTACGCATGCAAAGATGCCTTAGCTGAATGTAAATTGATGATTCAAACTTACCGTGAAGCAGGGTTCGAAGTGATTTTAGATGTGGTGTTTAACCACACAGCAGAAGCGGGCGCTCATGGCCCAGTCTTGAGTTTCAAGGGACTGTGTGCGAACCATGCATATATAATTGAACAGAATGACGAAACCGATCATGCCGAATTCATCAATTATTCTGGCTGTGGAAATACTATTAAAGTTGCCGACACTTATATGCAATCACTGATATTGGACGCGATGCGCTATTGGGTAAGTGAGATGGGAGTGAGTGGTTTTAGATTTGATCTAGCCGCTACCTTGGGTCGAGAGCAAAATGAATATCGTAGTCATGCAAGTTTGTTCAAAATGATTCAACAAGACCCATTGTTAAAAACAGCTGCACTAATTGCAGAACCTTGGGATATTGGGCCTGGCGGATATCAACTTGGCCATTTTCCAGCTAGCTGGATGGAAGTTAACGATAAGTTCAGGGATTGTGTGCGCGGTTTTTGGCGAGGAGATAAAGCATTAAAAGGCGAGTTTGCAACGCGTTTGATGGGATCTAGGGACGTGTTTCGTAAAAACCTGAGACCGATGCATGCTAGTGTCAACAACGTGACCTATCACGATGGTTACACGCTACATGACCTAGTGAGCTACGAACAAAAGCACAACTTGGCCAACTTAGAAGAAAACCGAGACGGACATAACCATAATGTTAGCCGCAATTACGGGGTCGAGGGCGAAACCGATGATCTGGGCGTCATTGCGCTTCGAGAGCAGCAGAAGCGAAACCTATTCGCCACTCTTATTCTAAGTCAAGGAACGCCGCATGTTTTAGGCGGTGACGAACTAAGCCGCACGCAAAAGGGTAATAATAACGCTTATTGCCAAGACAATGAGTTAAATTATTTCAATTGGAATTTATCCGATAATCAGCAGCAGTTTCTAGCTTTCTGTCGATATGTCATTGCGCTGCGTCAGCAGCACCCATTATTACAACAAATGCACTTCGCCGATGATCAGTTCAGCAATCAAGAAAATATTGCGATTGCTGAGTGGTATCGTCGGGATGGCAGTCACAAACGTGATATCGATTGGGTCAATCATGAGCATCATTGCTTTGCGCTGCACATCGTTGGTACTCAAACATCCATGAAGCAGGCTCAACAGCAGTGGGTGTTTTGTATTAACAGTGCAGATGCACCAAAACAGTTTGAACTCGACGTGCTGGCTCAACCTAATCGTTGGAAGTGCATGCTAGACACCGCCTGTAACGACCAGCAAGATTGCAAGAGCTCACATATTGACGGTTTGTTTGAAATGCCCGCCCACAGCATGCGACTGTTTAAGAGTATTTAAATGGTATGCAGTGGTAAGTGCCAATATGTTTATTGATCGCTACTGAATGTTGGTCTAGTCACTACCCTTGTTGTCTTGGGTTACCAGATATCTGGATTTGCAGAGCTGTATCGATGGCGTGCAGGCAGTGACGAAAACAACATGCGCTGTCGAGACATTGGTCGTAAAAAAGAAAATATATTCTGAAAGTTTGTTTCATTTTATTTGTTTTTCGGATGGTCCTCATTGTGTAAATAGCCCGTTTGCGAAGATAAATAGGCCTTCCATGCTTCAATTTGAAGATTAATTACTAGCTTTTTAGACTTTAATTGCTGATTGTCTTAAAACTGTAAGTTTTCACCAGTTTGGACTTTTAGCGCAGTTTGCATAGAATGCGCGCACACGTGGTTTATCAAACCAGTCTCAACACTCATTAATGCAGGGTCTAATTGAATGAATCAGCAGTTTGAACAGCAACTTCAAAGCAGTTGGCAAGAGCGGCAGGATTACGCTGAACGCATGCAGCCGATCATTGGCAATCTCTATCGCAATCATGCGGTCGAAATAACCGTTTACGGGCGCACACTCCTAAATGCCAGTGCGATAGATGTTATAAAGGCGCACCGCAGCGTTAGATTATTTGAAGGTGAAAAACTAAAACTCCGTGAAAGTTGGCCGGTGCTTGAGGCAATAAGCCAAATGAAACTTTCTCCCTGCGAGGTAGATATCGGTAAATTGGCTTTTGCTTTTCATTACGGTGCTGCCAAAGACCAAACTGACCTAGTTGCTTATCTACGCAGTGTTTTAGTTGACGTTGTCGACCAAAATGATAGTCAGGAGCCAAAGGATGTTGTGCTCTATGGCTTTGGTCGCATCGGACGTTTACTAGCAAGATTGATGATTGAGCGTCAGGGCAAGGCTAATAAATTAAGATTGCGCGCAATTGTGGTTAGAGGTGGGCGAGAAGGCGACCTAGAAAAGCGTGCAAGTCTGCTGCGTCGTGATTCTGTTCACGGGCCGTTTAACGGCAGTATTACCGTTGACACTGAGCGCAATGCAATCAAGGCAAATGGTAGCTATATTCAGGTTATTTACGCAAATCACCCAAGTGAAGTTGACTATACCCAATATGGCATTAACAACGCCATTGTGGTTGACAATACCGGGATGTGGCGAGATGAAGAAGGTCTATCACAGCACCTCAAAGCAAAAGGCGCGGCAAAAGTGCTATTAACCGCTCCTGGTAAAGGTGCAATAAAAAACATTGTTCACGGCGTAAATCATCGAGACATTGTTGACTCCGACATTATTTTGTCAGCGGCAAGCTGCACCACTAACGCTATCACTCCGGTCTTAAAAGCCATTGATGAGGCCTACGGCATCGAGAATGGTCATGTTGAAACTGTGCATTCATTTACTAATGACCAACATTTGATTGATAACTATCACAAAGCCGATCGTCGCGGTAGGGCTGCTCCGCTTAACATGGTCATCACTGAGACGGGTGCGGCAAAAGCCGTTGCTAAAGCCTATCCTCAGCTAGAGGGCAAGCTCACAGGTAATGCCATTAGGGTACCTACACCAAACGTTTCGATGGCGATTTTGAATCTCAATTTAAAAGTTGAGTTAGATAAAGAAACGATCAATCAATTTTTGCAACAAACGTCACTGTTTTCTAAACTTCTTCATCAAATTGACTACACGGCATCTAAAGAAATTGTATCGACCGATTTAGTGGGAGCGAGGGCGGCTGCTATTGTTGACTCTCAAGCAACCATTGTTGCAGGTAATCGCGCCACACTTTACGTATGGTACGACAATGAATTTGGTTATAGCTGTCAAGTCATGCGGGTAGTTCGCGATATGGCTGGGGTGTCTATTCCCTGCATCCCGCTGTAATACCCGTATTTCTCACAGGCAAAAATGAGAACAGGCAGTAATAATCTCAATAAAGATTTATTGCTGCCTTGTTTATCATGTTGTGTAATGTCGATGATTCAAACATTGATTGTTGTCCGACGATGATGATTTTTAATATTTTTACTTGGCAATCAAGTTATAAAAATTTTTACTTAAATGGTAGAAAAGTGCCAAATGCTGACATTTCGTGATCAATATTATTAGCATTACTGAAGAAAGCTGAAGTTTCAAAATCCTCATAGAAGGGCAAAATTTAGCAGTTAAGATATAGTTGTTTTAGGTAAATTAATTTTGTCCAAGCAATGCTTAGAAATTTAGTAGAGCCTATTCAAATGACTGAACTGCGCAAGAGACCTTTCATAACTATTCTCTATAATTTGATCTTCTTTGAGCGATTCTTTATGCTTCAAAAAAATCATTTCGTGCCATTTTTATTTATAAACACTTAAAATCGATCTATGCATTTCTGATGCGAAATAAAAATGACATTTCATTAAGAAAGTAGGTGAGAAAGACTATGAATCCATTGTTAATTATAGCAATCGTTGTTATTTTCTTGCTTATATTGGTCTTAGTCCCTAGTAAGCAGACAAGACACCTAAACAGTATATTCAAAAAACCTATTCAAAAGCTGTCACCTGCATTGGAAGGTCAATATGCTCGGGTGCAAGGTAAAGTAATAGCTTTTAGAACTCATCATTCACCAATATTTAAACAAGCAGCTATTATTCATGAGACGACATTTTTTACATTAAATTCGAGAGAGCAAAGGGACCCAGACTGGCACTCCAAAGAGCACAATTGGAAGTTAGAGCAATCAGAGAAAATCAAAAACGATTTCCTTGTAGAAAATAACGGATGGTATGCTTTGATAAGAACAGATAGCTCCTTTGAATTTCTGAGTAGGAATATAAACGATATCAATCAGTATGATATTGGAGTTATCAGTAGCTTAAATCAAGGCGATATCAAATTTGAAAAAATTGAGTCTAACCTTAAAGAATTCATGAGTATGTTTTATTCAAAGTTAGCAATAAAGGTACTTTTTGACACCCATATTTTGCGGGCAAAAGAGACATATTTGCTTGACGGTGAATTTGTCAGTGTCGTCGGTATCTGTAAACTAGAAGCTGTTGATAAGCATCCCTCGATCAAAAAACATCTTCATCCGGATACTAAAAAAATACTTGTTATTGGTAGTTGTAAAGAGCCTTTATACATCACTGACAATATGAAAATTCTATTCGGTTAGCAATAATTGCCCGATGAAACTTTTGCCTATATGCGCAATACAAACTTTTCACAAAAATTTGGGCAATGTATGATCGCTTATGCCGTGTTGCCAACTGTCAGCACAACAAGGTTCAATGGCGGCTTTAGAGTGCGACAAATCAATATATCAATATGGCGGTTATTCGAGGGCTTTGCCGACACACAACTACAATAACTTTTATGCCAATGCATGCGCTATTGAGGTTCAATAACGCCATCGATTTCTTGTGCTGCTCTATCAAAAGTAAAAAGTTGAGAGATCTTTATATTATTCAGTTCGCCGTATCGAAGAGCCTTATTAAGAATAAGAGTGTCAGGGAAGTTCGCTTGTTTCCTTTTTCCTTTAATTTTTTTGGGTGTTGCGTTAATAAAGTCTTTTAATGCGCGCCAAACTGCTTGAGAATCTTCGAACTTTATATTGCGTTCTGCAAACAAGGCATGGATGACATCAATCACGCTTTTTCTTGGTAAGTTATAGCGCTTGCCGGTAAGTACCCAGATAGTCTCAGATAAAACGACATCAGTAACTAATACTTCAACATCCCCAGTAATTAATTGTCTTGCTTTTGGACTTTGTTGCTCATCGTCATCTAACAGATATCGGAGCAATATATTTGTATCAATCGCAATCATTGATTAATTGCACTTTGAAGTGATTGAGATTCATTAACTGATAGGTCCGCCTCAAGGCCTCTCAACAAACCATTTGCTGCTCCAACTGATTTTTTAACAATGGAGATAACGCCATGCCTATCTACGAAGGTGTCTACTTCATCGCCTTTATCAATCTTCGCAACAGAACAAACCTCAACCGGAAGTGTTATTTGTCTTTTGGTACTTACTTTCATTATTTAACCTTTACTTTTTCTTTGTTAGTAAAGAATAACATAGCTTTACTTTTGAGTGAATCGTAAAGAAAGTAGTTCTGAAGTTCTTTGTGAGTGTCGACTCCAGGGTGCGACAACTCAAAATTCCAATATGACCGGTTATCGAGGGCTTTGCAGTCATTTCATTTATGGAGTGAACCTTGTCTATCTAATAGATCCTTTTAATATCCCGGTAGAAATTTTCATGTGAACCAAGGGCAATTAACTCTAAGATAATTTCCTCATCTTGGTAGCTATACCCTAGCAGAGTTAGCTGCTTAACCATCTTAAATTTATAAACACGCATAAAAGAAAGGTCACCTTTCTTTTGCTCTCCTAACAAAGGTGTTTCAACTAAGGCCCTGATTGCTTTGTCTAAATCAGTTTTTTGGTTTTTATGAAGTTTTTTAACTACTTTCTTAAAGTTCTCAGTTTGTAAAACTGTCGTTATTTTAGCCAAAATTATATGGCTCCAGTTTTCCTGCTTCTTTTTGCGCTTGAGAAATAACGGCTTGTTTAACGAATTCATATGGTAAGTCAGGATTATCCTCCATTATCTCACCAATTTTTGCCCAATGTTCTATTTGTTTAGGTGTTGTCCTGTTGAGCGCCTTACCCATTATTGCGGCTTTTTCTACGAGCTCTTGATCTAACCTAACGCTTGAAGTCGCCATTTTCATCTCCGATTATTATAGCTGGAGAAATGTAGCAAATTGCATCAATAAATGCAATGTGCTACAAAAACATAGTAAAAAGGAATTAGTAATGAAATTTGAACGACTACGCATGAACGGCCGCTTTAGGGTTCGATAAATCAAAATTTGGCAATGACTCCAAATCGAGGGCTATGCCGACGTTTGGACCAGTGAAACGTAACCCAATAGCTCGCAGCGGATGCAAAGGCCAGCCAAGCAAAGGCAAAGCAACCATAAGCGAATTTATTCTTAAAGATAAATTCTTTCAATAAGTTACATAATGACACACTCATAGATAAACAAAGGGCATATACTGAGCTTTGTTTATCTATACCTACGTTCAGTCGTTTTATTTGTGGCATTCAATAAACTTCACTCATGATTGTAAATATGAACATAGTTGTAGCAATGTATCTAAAGGAGAATCACATGACAAAGAATTTGATTGGAAACTACACAAGAAACTGCGGCGCACTTTTTCTATTTACCGCGGCCTTATTACTTCAATTAACAGCATTTCAACTTCAAGCGTTTCAAGATCAAGTCGGTCAACAAGAGCAATCCGCTGCGGTTAATGAGAATGATACTGAAGTCATCGATGTTGTAGGCGAACAACATTTAGTCTTTTATCGTGATAATTTACACGAAGCTGAAGATGCATTTTTTGGTATGTTGAATGAAGTTATTGAAGACGATGATTTTAAGGTGACTTGCAAAACTCAGCTTATACAAGCGTTTAGTCGTTTAAAGGAACGAACTTGTGAAGCAAATTTTGTCTCCAGAATCACCGGTCGAGAGACTCGAGACGGTATTGATTCTGGAAATCAGCCTAGCACCATGAAAATTCGCCGGCAGCTCGATAAAAAACAAAGAGAATATGCAGAAGTTTTAGTTGCAAAAATTAACGAAAATCCAAATATACTTAGAGCCTATCAAGAGCTCGAGCTAGCAAAGCAAAAATACCAAGCCGCAAAAGGAGATTAAGTTCGTCCGTTGTTGTTAATAAACAACAAAGGGGTAAAAGTAGATTAACTTGGTGTTAAACCGGACAATGCTTTTGGTGAATTTGGATTGCCTCGGGATGATGTGCGCCTTTCGCTTAGTCTCAAGCGAAAGGCCAAATTAGGGTAATATCTATCAATCAACTGCTGATGCTTACCATTATTGAGCGCTATTTGAAGCCCCTCGGTAAGGTGCTCTGCGAGTGCTTGTTTTTCTGGATGCACATAAAATACCAGTGATAGCGGATGGTAAATCAGTAAACCAGGCTCGATGATTAATCCTAATCAGGCAAGCTTGCTCTCTACCAATTGATACAACAAAGTGGTTTCTGGGCGATGTCGTTGGTATTTTTTGGGTTGCTGTACCACCAGTACAACTTTTCATCCTTGAATAGTGGTATTCAAGGATGTCAAAAAAGAGGTCAGAAAACGACTGAACAATGAGCTTGATTTGGGGGGTGTAGTATTGCCGTTTTACCTTGAACGTCGACTCAAGGGTGCGACAACTCAAAAATCCGAAAAATTTAATATGACCGGTTTTCGATGCCTGTGCCGACGTTTGGATGATTGAAAAACCAACCCAAACCCATCAAACTTATTATAATGAAAGTTGATGGCCGGCCAATGAACCTATCATATATCAACGCCGTTTTGGTGAAATAGCACTTATTATGTTTCAAGCTTTATTAGCGCCATACAATTGTTTAAAAAATCATCGCTAAGCCCCAATTCTCCACATCAAATTTAATATCTTACTTCTCGCATCGGCAATGCATGTGCTACACTTTTTTTAAAGTGATCTAACAGGCAAAACAATAATGAAAATAAATAGCCAGTTTGACAGCGGGAACATTCATGTTGTTCGCGCAGATTCTCCTAGCGATATTCAGCTTACAATTAATAAAGACAATCAATCAGACTTTTATCAATGGTTTCATTTTAAACTGCATACATCACCGTTTATTAACCATCGCATTCAAATTAACGAACTCGCTAAATCGGCTTATCCTGATGGATGGAAAGATTATCAAGCGGTTGCATCTTACGACCGCAATGAGTGGTTTAGAGTAGATACCACCTTTGATGGCGATAGTATCGTTATTGATTTTACGCCTGAGTACGACAGCATATATTTCGCATACTTTGCGCCCTACAGCTATGAGCGTCACCTGCATTTAATTGCCGATTCGCAAATGTCTTTCGATTGCTCTCATGAGTTGCTTGGTACCACGCTCGACGGACGAGAAATCAACCTCTTGGTTATTGGTGATGACAGTACCGATGAGGGTGTGAAGAAAAATAAGGTTTGGATAACGGCTCGCCAGCACCCAGGTGAAACTATGGCCGAATGGTTAGTTGAAGGTTTACTTGGCCGTTTGCTTGACGAAGAAGATGGCACTGCCAGAGCGCTGTTAGAGCACAATCAATTTTTTGTTGTTCCTAATATGAATCCAGATGGCTCAGTAAGAGGGCATTTGCGCACCAATGCGGTGGGCGCTAACTTAAATCGAGAGTGGGCCAACCCGACTCTTGAGAGAAGCCCGGAAGTGTATCATGTACTCAAAAAGATGGAGCAGACCGGCGTTGATTTGTTTTTGGATGTACATGGAGACGAATCGCTGCCATATAACTTTGTGGCAGGTACTGAAGGCAACCCAAATTACAATCAGCGCATTGCAGATTTAGAAACACTGTTTAAGCAAAGCCTAATGGCGACAACGCCTGAATTTCAAGATACTTACGGTTACGACAAAGACGCCCCAGGGCAATCAAACCTGACCGTAGCGTGCAACGCGGTAGGGCATAAGTTCGATTGCCTATCTTATACCTTAGAGATGCCGTTTAAAGACAACGCCGACTTGCCCGATGCAAGTTTTGGCTGGTCGCCAGTGCGTTGCCAACAGTTAGGTGAAGACCTACTCGTGGCGATTAGAGCCGTTAGCCCAAAACTTAGGGGCTAAATCAGTTTACGACGGCAGATAAGATGTCTGTCGAATGAATGTTTTGTAACGATAAATAATAAAAAAGATAAGGAACACAAACGTGGATGCCATACTCAATTTTTTTAATATGCTGGACGGCTATTTAGGCGGTGCCAAATGGTTCCCTTTCGTGCTGTTAGGCGTTGGTGCATTTTTTACCGTCTATTTAAAATTTCCACAAATACGCTTTTTTAAACATGCGTGGAAAGTGGTCATGGGTAAATTTGATAAAGGCGATGAGCCCGGCGATACCACCCATTTTCAGAGTCTTACTACGGCGCTTTCTGGGACAGTGGGTACCGGTAATATTAGTGGGGTTGCCTTCGCTATATTCTTAGGAGGCCCGGCTGCATTGTTTTGGATGTGGGCAACGGCGTTCTTGGGTATGACGACTAAATTTGTGGAAGTAACGCTATCTCATAAATATCGCGTTAAAACCGACGATGGCACCATGGCCGGCGGTCCAATGTATTACATGGACCGAGGTTTGAACATGAAATGGCTAGCGGTAGCGTTTGCTGTCGCGACCGTAATCAGCTCTTTTGGCACAGGGAATTTGCCGCAAAGTAATGGTATTGCGACAAGCATGGAATCGACCTTTGGATTCCCACCTGCATATGTGGGTGGTGCACTCGCGATTCTGCTTGGACTGGTGATTATTGGCGGTATTAAGCGCATTGCTGCGGTGACTTCTAAAATTGTGCCATTTATGGCGGCGGTTTATCTAATCGGTGCGTTAGCGGTTATATTTGCTAATTTTGGCAACATTGGTCCTGCGTTTGTCGCAGTTATCGGTGATGCATTTAGTGGCTCAGCGGCGGCTGGTGGGTTTTTAGGCGCTTCGTTAGCTTATGCATTTAATCGTGGTGTTAATCGGGGCCTGTTTTCAAACGAAGCGGGTCAGGGTTCTGCGCCTATTGCACACGCTGCAGCTAAAACCAAAGAGCCAGTTTCTGAAGGAATGGTGTCTATCTTAGAACCATTTATCGACACTATTATTATCTGTACCGTTACCGGTTTAGTTATTTTGTCATCGGGCGTTTGGAACCAAAAACATGACAATATTTTTGACCGCACCGACATGATGTTTATCGCCGGAGAGTACGCCGAAAGTGATCAAGATGACGTAAGAGCAATGTATCGCTTTTTAAATGATTATGAAGGGGCTTCGGTTACGCCATTTGAAGGCGAAATAAAAGTGGTGAATGGGGTTGCCATCAGCGGTGGATATACGCTTATTAATGCCCGTTCGTTTGCCGAAGATGTTACTTATTCTGTGGGCTCTCCAGACGACCCATTTACCGGTACGCTTAAAATTTCAGATGGTAAAATAAGTCGACCTAATATTGTGGTTGAGGGTAAATCGTTGGTGCACTCTGCTAATCTAACAGCGATCGCATTTACCAAAGGCTTCTTCGGAGAATTTGGTAAATATATAGTATCGGTAGGCCTATTGCTGTTTGCGTTTTCAACAGCTATCGCTTGGTCGTATTATGGCGATCGGGCAATGACGTATTTGTTGGGTCCTGCTTCGGTAATGCCATATCGCGTTGTTTATGTTGCAGGCTTCTTCTGGGCCGCTATTTCCGATACTACACTAGTATGGGCACTATCGGCGGTGGCAATTGTGGTCATGACCTTACCGAATCTATTTGGTATCATGATGCTGCGAAAAGAGATGAAGCAAGCCGTGAATGAATACTGGGCAAAAGTGAACAAATAAGCGCTCTGATTCATATTACTCATAAAGGTTAACCCTACTGGTTAACCTTTTTTATTATGCTCATTGGGGCATAGATATATTGCGCTACAAATATATAAAGGGAGGCTTTGATGGCCATTACAAAATGTCCAGCATGTTCGAAACCTATTTCTGATAAAGCGAAAACGTGTCAGCACTGTAATCTTGAGTTAGGCGATGCCAGCGCAGAAGACATCGAAAGGAAATTGAGTCATGAGCGCTACCAAAAGCTCAGTCGAATTCAAAACCAGTCGATGTTAGCGATCTTAGTATTTGTGGTCGGCGCCTACTTTGTGTTTATGGGAGACTTCCCAAATACCGAAAAAGGTGTATTAATGTATAACCTGTCGGTAGCAGTCACCGCTATCGGCTTTATTTGGTATGCGATAAACAGAGTCAGAACCACATTAACGAAAAGGAAGTAATCTCGTGCAAGTTGAGCACTTAGTAGCAGCAATGACCCCACAAATTTATGATAATTTGAGGCGTGCGGTTGAAACTGGAAAATGGCCTGATGGTAAAGCACTTAGCGCCGAGCAAAAAGAAAATTCCATGCAGGCAGTGTTGCTTTATCAGGCAAGGTTTGAACAGACCGATCAACACATGACAATTGGTAAAGATGGTGAAATTGTGCAAAAAAGCAGAGCACAACTTCAGCAAGAACTAAAGCAAGCAGCGGCGAATGAAGTGCCAATTGCACGGTTTAAAAAAGATGATATTTAAACGTTTATTCCAACGCGCTCACCAACATCCTGATCCTGAAAAACGCCTAGCGTCAATTAATGGTTTAGATCCTAAGCAAGACAAAGATAAGCAAATCTTGCACGAGCTAGCATTTAACGATGAATCAGCGAAAGTCAGTGTTGCAGCACTCGATGCTCTCTCATCGTTTACTCTATGGATGAAGGCTTACGAGACGCATTTTCATCAAAAAGTGCAGCTTACCGCAAGGGCTCAAGTATTGAAGTTGCTTGAAGATCCCGAGGTAGTTAACGACAAGCTACTTATTGATATTGCCAAGCAAAACAAACATAACGTTTTGCTCAGAGAAATGGTTTTTACGAGTAAGCGCTTGTTCAGTATGGAAGCACTGTGTGTGGAGATGGTGTTAACGATTTGTGCGGATAATGAGGTTCGTCGATTTTACAGCGAAAGAGCAAATAATAAACAGAAGCTCGCGATTATAGATACCTTAGATGAGAAGGCGCTTCGACGTTTCAGAAAATCAGAGAGCGCGGCAGATGTGTCCGCCTACATCGACGATAAGCTAAGTGCTTTAGCGCTTGCCGCGCAAAAACCGAAAAAAGTATTAGCCGCAGCCACACTCATCAACAGCCGTTTGTTGGCAATATCAGACTTGCTCGATTATGAAAGTATTCAGCGGCAAAAGCGGGTGTTAGTCAATGAATTTGACGCATTGAAATCGGAATTTACCGTTTTAAGCGACGAGGATTCTGCGCAACTTACCTCTAAATATTTCACAATAAAAGAGCGTGTGGATAAACGCTTAACACAGTTAGAGCCAGATTATATGGCACATGTTCACTTGAGCGGCGTGACTGACGCGATTAGCGATATACAAAATCGTGCCGCCATCATTTTTCAACAAATTGATATACTCAGCGAAACCGATTCACCTGAGCAGCTTACCAGTCAGGTGGAGTTACTTGACCGCTCAATTGACGATTTGCGATTAGAATTGTCAGATATAAATGCACAGACAAAGAGTGCTGAAGGTCACGGACAAACTACTGCTGCCCATCGCGGTGCGATAATCAAATTAGAAAATGCTTTTAATGAACGCCAAGGTCTATTGCATAACTTGCCTGAGGCGATTGCGCGAAACGCTCAGATTGATGAACTGCTATCAAAAGCCAATTTCCTATTAGAATCTGAGGCTACTGAAAAGGTTCACAGCGCAACAACAAACCCCGAGAATCTTACCGTTGATAACAGCAGTGAACCTAATAAAAGCGCAGATCCGCAAACCTTGGGCGATGTTCTGAAACGTCTCGAAAGCTTAATGACATCAGGCACAAACCCTGCTCGCCTTGCATCAATAAAAGCCATTAAAAAAACGCTCCAAGATAAGCGAAAAGAAACGCTGGAAGCCTCTAAAAATCTAGAAAAGCGCTGCTTTGCAAAGCTTAATGTTTGCCTGAATATGATTGAACAGGGAAAATTTAAAGTCGCAATTTCAACGTTTAATACCGCACAAAAATTATTAGCGCAAGTGGAGCCGAAATCCCCCAGTCTTGCCCGCCGATGTGATGAAGTTCAACAAAAAATTGGTGAGCTAAAAGATTGGCAGTCTTATATTGCAGCACCTAAAAAGCCGGCGCTTATCGCAGCTGCGAATACGCTAGCAGACAATGAGGAAATGGATATTGCTGAACGGGCAAAACTAGTCAAACAATATCGCGCCGAGTTTGTCACGCTGGGTCGCCTGCATACTGATGATGACGATGCATTAAATAAAGAGTTTGACACTGCGATTGAAAAAGCATTTGCACCATGTCGTGCGTATTACGCGCAGTTAGACAGCATTCGCGAACAAAATTTGCAAAAAGGCAAGCAAGTATTAGACGCGCTTGAAGCCCTGCGTGAAGTTGCTGACCCCGTCACGCTTGCCAAGCATTTAACGTCAATCTCTCAGCAGTATCGTAAGCTAGGAGATATAGATAAGCAGGCTCGAAGTCAACTGCATAAAGACTACCAGCAAAAGCTTAAGCCTTTGCAGGAAAGGGTCAGCGCCTATTATCAAGACAATGCGATGGCTAAGCAAAAGTTGATTGATAAAGCACTCAAACTGAATGAGGGTGAAGACATTGAAAGTGCTGCAAGTGTTGCCAAAGGTCTTCAATCAGAATGGAAGGCTTTAGGCTTTGCTGGCGCTAAACAAGATCAGGAGCTTTGGCAAAGGTTTAGAGAGGCAAATGATGCGATTTTTAAACGCTTACAAGACACTATTGCTGAACAAAAACATGCTGCACATGTTCAAGTACAAGCGATTAAAGCGCAATTAGACGCCTTAAGTTCAGCGATTACGCAGTCGCAACAGCTGAGTGACTTGAATGAAGTTGATCGCATCGTTGACCAAATTAAGGTGGCAATTGAGCAACTGCCGCGCCCTCAGCAACAGGCACAATCAAATAAGCTTGCGGCTCATCAAGCCACGCTTGCTCATAAAATAAAAAGCTTTGAAAATAATAAACAAAATGCAGTGCTCGAAAACGTGTTTGATATTTTAGCAAAACATGATGGTAAGCTCAGTGCAGAGCAACTTGCTGCCTTGCCATCGCAGTTTAAGCAAGCCTTTGAGCCCTCTTTTGTAAATGACAATGCGCCCAGTGTTTTAGTTGGTATGTCACGTCAGCAACTGAACATGGCCGCCGATATTTTGCTGGCCGATGGCAAGGGCTATGCTGATTCTGTGCAAAAGAAAGATGTCCAACTGAAACTTATGGCGGCAAAGCTGGAGGGACAAATTATGCCAGATGCAGATGCTATTTTAGTGCAATGGATTGGCGTGGGTAAGTTGGCTGACGGCGACGTTGATTTATTAGCCAAATTTAAAAGTCTTTATACGACTGCGAGTAAGCGTTGAGCTAGGTATTTTGCCAACATAGCGTGTCGTTACCAACTGCACAAAGGGAAAGCGCAATGGTGAAGCCCGAAAAGAAACGTATTTACATCGCCTATACTGGGGGCACAATTGGTATGCGAGCCTCAGCCAAAGGCTTTGTGCCAGTTGCAGGGTTTTTAACTGAAACCTTGGCGAATTTACCTGAGTTTCACCGCGCAGAGATGCCCGAATTCACTCTCCATGAATACGATGCGCTTATCGACTCCAGTGATATGGTGCCGGCAGATTGGCAACTGATTGCGAACGATATTCAAGCTAACTATCAAAATTACGATGGTTTTATTATTTTGCATGGCACAGACACCATGGCGTATACGGCCTCAGCACTGTCTTTTATGTTTGAGAATTTAGCCAAACCGGTCATTATTACCGGTTCTCAAATTCCGCTTGCGCAGCTTCGCTCTGACGGCCAAGCTAACCTACTAAACGCTCTGTATATTGCTGCAAACTATGCCATTGGTGAAGTTACGCTGTTTTTTAATAACAGTTTATTCCGCGGCAATCGAGCCCGAAAAGTGAATGCAGATGGTTTTCATGCCTTTGATTCGCCAAACTATCCTTCATTGCTAGACGCCGGGATCCATATTCAGTCTCATGTAGAAATTGTTCCTGTTCCAACACATTGTGAGGACTTAATTGTTGCCGATATTCAAAGCCAAGCGGTAGGCATGCTGACATTGTATCCGGGGATGAGCGCTGAATTGCTTGCTAATGTGTTACAGCAGCCGGTTAAAGCGCTGATCCTGTTAACATATGGGGTAGGCAATGCGCCTTCAAACCCGGCTTTATTAAATCAGCTTAAACTCGCCCGAGAAAAAGAGATTTTAGTGGTCAATTGTACGCAATGTATGCGCGGAAAAGTGGATATGAGCGGTTATGCAAATGGCAAATTGGTGCAGGCAACCGAGGTGGTTTCTGGAAGGGATATGACGCCAGAATCGGCTCTCGCCAAGCTGCACTATGTGCTGAGTCAAACTCACCTAAGCTTCGAGCAACAGCAAGCGTTAATGAATCAAAACCTTCGCGGTGAAATGACGCTTTAGTTAAATGTAGCAAAACTGATAAGCGCTGGACGCTTAGAAATTTTTTCGAGTATCAAGGAAAACAGCATGCTAAAAATCAGTCAAGTGTCCAAGACCTATGCCAATGGAGTGCATGCCCTAAACAATGTAAGTTTGAACATTGAAAAAGGCCTCTTTGGCCTACTTGGACCAAACGGTGCGGGCAAGTCTAGTTTAATGCGCTCTATTGCTACCCTACAGCAGCCTGATACCGGCACTATTACCTTTGACGGCATCGATGTTATCCATCAACCAAATGAGCTTAGGCAGCGTTTAGGCTACCTACCACAAGATTTTGGCGTTTATCCGCGGATTAGCGCATATGACTTACTCAATCACTTAGCGATTTTGAAAGGAATCGAAAATAAAGCTGAGCGCAAAGAAACGGTTGACGGACTGTTGGCTCATACCAACCTGTTTGAGCAGAGAAAATTATCGGTAAGCGGTTTTTCTGGGGGAATGCGACAACGCTTTGGGATTGCCCAAGCTTTGCTTGGAAACCCCGACTTGCTGATTGTAGATGAGCCAACCGCAGGTCTCGATCCAGAGGAGCGAAATCGTTTTCATAATTTACTAGTCAGCCTGGGTCGCGATAAGGTCATTATTTTGTCTACGCATATTGTTGATGATGTCTCGGAATTGTGCGAGGACATGGCGGTGCTGGGTAGCGGTAAAATTTTATTGCAGGGCAATCCCATTTCGGTCACCCAAAGCCTACAAGGTAAAATTTGGCGTAAAACAGTACAGGCTTATGAGCTCAATGAAATTGCAGATGATCTAAGCGTGCTGTCTACAAAATTATTTGCCGGCAGAACCGTGGTGCATGTGGTTTCGGATGAGCAACCTGAAGGCTTTGAGGCAGCCCCAGCGACTTTGGAAGATGTCTATTTTAACACTTTAGCGCAAACCCGCCTCAGTGCTTCAGCTAGTGTTGTGTAGGGGGTATGATGCTTTTCCAGATGACCCAGTTTGAATGGCGATATTTTACGAAGCAACCTTCGTTTATTGTGACCTGTTTAGTGTTTTTTCTCCTACCATTTTTGTCAGTGACCATTGAGCAAGTGCAGATTGGGGGATCATCTAATGTCAATATAAATAGCCCTTATGCGATCGCGCAAACCATGCTGATATTTGGCGTATTTGGCATGTTTTTAGTAGTCAATTTTGTTGCCAACACCGCCATGCGTAACAATGTCAGTGGTATGAGCGAAATTATCGTCACCAAACCGCTATCAGCGTTTAGCTACCAGTTAGGGCGGTTTTTAGGTGCATATTTGGTTTGTTTAACGGTATTTGCCATGATCCCATTAGCGCTGATAATTGCGTCTTTCATGCCATGGTTAGACCAAACGAGAGTCGGTGCATTTTCTTTCAGTGCGTATCTAGTGCCATATTTTGTATTTTCAGCAAGCACTTTGTTTGTGCTAGCGAGCATGTTTTATGCGGTCGCTTTAAAATTTAAAAGTATGATGGCGGTGTATTTAGTCGCGCTAGCGATTTTTATGTTTTACGTAATATCAGGGCAGGTGCTGTCAGCACCAAATCAGCGAGAGTGGGTGGCATTGTTAGATCCATTTGCGCTGCGAACCTACGGTGACATTACCCGTTATTGGACACCCGCAGAGCGTAACACTCAGATTGTTGGCTTACACGCTACGGTATTAATCAATCGTGGTATGTGGTTGTTAAGCGCTTTATTGATGTTATTTGCTTTTGGGCGACTGTTTTCGCCCTTAAGCCTGTTTGTTCAGTCAAGTTCAGAAAAGAAACTGGGGCCATCTAAGAAAGATATACCTTTGCAAAACGCTATTGATGCCAAGTATTCAAATCAGCGTCCTTCGTCTCAGTTCAAGATGCGATTACGCTTTGAATTTTTACAAGTATTTGGATCCCCTGCGTTTGCATTTTTGATGCTGTTTTGCAGTTTTTCGCTGATCTCTATATTGATCGATCCAAGCGGTTTATACGGTGCGCCTAATTGGCCGCTCACGCAATACATGGTTGAAATGATAGAGGGTGCCTTCGGCCTAGCATTAATCATAATTATTACCTACTACAGCGCTGAGGTTGTCTGGCGAGAACGTTCCGTTGGCATGGGCGATATTGTCGACAGTTTACCGGTAAGTAATTTTACATTTTGGTTTTCTAAATTACTTGCGGTGTGCCTGCTCATTATTTCGGTGCTGTTTGCCGGCATGTTAGCCACATTGATTAATCAATTGCTAAGAGGTTTCAGCCATATTGATATGACGCAATACCTCATATCGCTTTTGTACTTTCAGGCTTTACCATGGATGTATTTGGCAGTACTCGCGTTTTTAATTCAGGTGCTAAGCCCGAATAAATATATAGGAATGTTGATATTTGTCGCATATTTCTTTATCTCCTTAACCTTTGGGCAACTGGGTCTTGAGCATAATATGTTGAACTTTGGTCGAGCCCCGATCATGCAATACTCAGATATGAACGGCTATGGCTGGGCACTTACTACTCAGCACTATTATATGCTGTATTGGGGATCGCTGGCGCTAGTGTTGAGCGCATTAAGTTTTGCACTGTGGCAGCGCGGACCTGAAACAAGCCTTAGGGGCAGAGCTGCACTGTTGGTCTATCAACTAGGCAGTGGCGGCAGGATGCTAGTGATTGTTGGAACATTATTATTTGTAGCTTACGGCACAATCATTTACTACAACACGTCCATCACCAATCAGTTTATGACAGATACTCAGCGCATGGACTTGCAGGCACAATACGAAAAGGCGTATGCGCAGTTTGAAGATAGCGACGTGCCAATGATTACTGCTGTAGAAGTCGATGTGGCGATCTTTCCGAGCCAGCGGCGCATCGAAACTATTGCAAGCGTAAGTATGGTCAACCGAAGCTCAGCACCTATTTCCCGTTTTTTAATTAATCTGCCTCAGTATTCATCTGACATTCGGTTTGATATTCCTGGCGCCCAACTCACAGATTTAAACGAAGAGTTTGATACCGCTTGGTTAGAGTTTGAAAATCCCTTGGCACCCGCTGCGCATGTGAGTGGACAGATTTCATTGGTGCGTCAGCACTTTGGCTTCAAAGATGCGGGCGAAGACTTTACATTGGTTAAAAATGGCACCTTTATCAATAATTTTGAATTATTTCCAAGCTTTGGGGTTGATCAACGCAAGTATCTGACAGAGCCCCATCAGCGAAGAAAGCGCGACTTAGATCCACCACGCAGAGCATACCCTCTAGAAGACACTAGCAAATATACGCAGAGTTTTTTTGGCCCGACAGTTGGATTAATTGATTTCGCCGCGACCATTTCAACAAGTGAAGATCAAATTGCCATCGCGCCTGGTTATTTAGCGAAGTATTGGAGCGACGCGGGGCGCAATTTCTTTCGCTATGAAATGGATGCACCGATGATTAATTTCTTCAATATCATGTCGGCCGACCTTGAGGTTAAGTCTGCTCGGCACAAGGGCGTGGATATTACGGTTTATTATCATCGTACTCATGATTGGAACGTCGATAGAATGATTGAATCGGTACAAGACTCAATAGATTTGTTCACCGACGTTTTTGGTCCATATCAGCACAAACAAATGCGTATTATAGAATTTCCAGGCTACCGGGAGTTTGCGCAGAGTTTTGCTAACACCGTGCCGTATTCAGAGCGCATAGGCTTTATAAGCGACCTGCGTAACCCTGAAAATATTGACCCTGTATATTATGTTACCGCCCATGAAGTTGCACATCAGTGGTTTGGGCATCAGTTAAATGCGGCAAATGTAGAGGGCAGTGCGATACTCAGTGAATCGCTTTCGCAATATGCTGCGTTGTTAGTGATGCAAAAGAAGTACGGTGAAGCCAAAATCCGTAAATTCTTAACGTACGAATTAGATAGTTATTTGCGCGGCCGCACGCTAGAAGCTATCGAAGAAATGCCGCTAATGCGCTCGCAAGACCAGCAATATATCCATTACCGCAAAGGTGCAGTAGTGATGATGGCAATTGCCGATCGAATAGGCTATGAGGCAGTCAATGCGGTGCTTGCAAATCTCATCCAAGAATTTAAGTTCTCCACAGGTATACAGCCTAGTACATTGAACTTGCTGGCTGCTTTAAAAGCGCAATCTGCAGTTGAGCATCATAGATTTATTGACCAGCAGTTTACGCAAATCAGCCTGTATGACTTGCGGCTCAATTCGGTTGATATGACAAAATCAGAGCAGGGTCGGTTTAGCGTGGAGTTAGATGTTTATGCAGCACAATTTGTGGCTGACGGCAAAGGCGAGGAAACAGAACAGGTATTTTCTGATTATGTTGATATTGTGTTGTTTGCCAATGACCCCGATGATTTTACTGCCGAAACAGTCATCATTTATCAGCAGAAGCATTTGCTAAAGCAAGGTCAGAATACATTGATGATAGAGGTCGAGGCCGAACCAAAATATGCCGGTGTTGACCCCTTTGTTCGTTACATCGACCGTGAAACAAGAGATAACATAAAAGCGATAGACTAGGGCGTGTTGATCTTTGCTTTATGCTCTTGTGGCAACGTTACGCACTGCCAGTTTTATGCTCCGTTTATATGCATAATATGAATATCGATAGTTCTATTGAGTATAAGTTTGAAATTTGTCAGTCGATCTTAGTCTAATGATTTGTTTTGCAATGACAATCGAAGCTGTTATAACTGATGCACGTGCTGGACAAACCTAAACCCTCTTCTGCGATGTTTCCATCGCTGTGTCTAACAAGTGATACCTTGTTTGTTTGAGCTTAAAACTCATGCTAGAGCCATACTGATTTATTCAGTGCTGCGCAAGTGTAGAATTCTATAATTTTATATTAGCGCCTTCCTTTTTTGCACAGCAAAAAGGGGTCTAATCTAATGCAGTAACCTAAACTTGCAGTCTTGGGTATAAACCACAAGGAGATTGTAATGGCTATAGGAGACGAACTATCGAGTATTGACTTTAAGTCGATGATTGGAGGTCCTTTAGATGCTGTTGTCCGTGCGCAAGCACAATCCGCTCAAACCTCAGTTGATTTTATAAAATCAGTAGGCTTTGACGAAGACAGCGGTGAGCCGACAATGGTCACTTTCAGTTATATGAAAGCCATTGAAATAAAAGACGCGGACGGCAATGTCACCAGCGTTGAACCTCAAAAATATGACCTTACCGTACCGATATTAACGATGCTACCAATCCCGTTTATTCGTGTTGAAGAAACTACCATTAGCTTTAACGCTAAAATAAACTCCGTGCAAGAATCCACTACCACCTCATCAACAAGCTTAAATACGAGCTTATCAGCAAAAGGTGGTTGGGGCCCTGTATCGGTTAAGCTTAGCGCAAGTTTTGCTCGTAAAAGTGCTAAGTCGGCATCATCTAAGATTGAGAGAACCTACAGCTTATCTGTAAATGTGCGGGCCGTTCAAGACGAGCTTCCAGCAGGCACAGAAAAGCTACTGGGGATCCTAGAAAGCGCAATCACAGAAGTAAGATCAGGCGCTTAACTATATAGGAGTGGGGCGATTTCGCCCCTTATATTGCTCAATCAATAAAAGGGAGTTAGCAAATGTCTGAGTTAAGTGAAGTGTTAGGTGCATTAATGGTCAACCTAGTCCATGCAAGGCGAATGGCCGACGAAGAAACAGCTGCAGTCGCTGAATATTATAAAGACAACCCATTGTTAGAAGGCATGAGTTTACCTAGAGTAAGAGTGCCAGAGTTAACGATAGATATGCCGCTGACTTTTGATAAACATACTCCAGCAAAAGACGCGCAATTAAATACCCCAAGCGTTATTCACAAATCATTGATGGATCAATTTAAAGCCAGTATTGCAGACGAGGAAATCACTACCGATACCAAAAAATTTCAAGCGGTTTTTGACAAAGAAGCAAGGTTAGCCTTACAACAAATCTCTGATAATAGAAAAAACGGGGACACGCGAGTAACCAAGGAAGCGGTGCTAAGAGGGGTCGATAACGCCTTTGCTAAAGCCTTGAAAAAAAGCGCAGCCAATAAAGAAATTCCTTTTGAAAATTCTAACAGCGTTAACAAAGCCATTCGGCACCGTGTTGCTCAAGTAGCTTTAAAAACACAGGCTAACCCCATTTCTTTAGAGGCCAGCGCAACGACTAGTGCGGTCAAAGAAAATTCTACGGCGGCAAACAGCGTTCGTTTGCACATTACGCTGCGCGAAGAGGGTTTAGAATGGGCTACCAGTGCCGAAGACGGCAAGCTAACGCATCGACTTCAGCCTGAGTAAGCTATGCGCTCTATTGCCAAAGAAAAAATCATTCATCAACTGTTGCAGTTAAGCACATTAACCGACCGATATATGCAGCTCGACGTGGCTTATCCCGATAAGGCTTTAGCTTGGTTACTTGAAACCGAAAAACAATTAGAATCACTGAGGTTACCGGTAGTGTCAAAGTTATCAGTGCTCAGAGGGTTATTAATTGCGATTGACGATGGCTATCAAGACCCTAGCATAAGCGATGTCTCTCGAGGTAAGCGTAAGGCAAAACGTGCACTGGCGGCTTATATTATTAGCCAAGCTGAGCAGGTGCTAAGAGAAGAAGTTGATTTTATTGATCATCAATTTGCGGAATTAATTGATAAGCTATCGCAACTTTTAGCCATCAGCTTTGCTCAACAAGAGCTTCCAGCCACACCACAAATAACGATGCCGTATGTCGATAAAGTGTGGAGTCTAATGTCACAAAATCAAGAAACGAAAAGCATGTTTAGATACATTCAAGCTCGCGTTGGCGAAACAGACCGTAGATACCTTTTACAAGCGCTCTTGGTGAATATGCTCTCGCATAACAGTAATTGAGCCTGGCATTTGTAAGCGTATTGATTGTCCTATGCATTGTGTGTTAAAAGACCACGGCGGCAACGTAATTATGTTTGACCAACATCAATAAACAACAGATCAACCATGTCAAAAAAGATGGTTTGTGGGCAATGGGCTACAACATTAGAAAATGTTTAAGCGAAATTGCCTACATGCTTGCTTAATGGCCAAGACAAGAAAGAACTAAATGGACATTCAAAACATTGAAACACAGCACTTATCGGAAATTTTAGTTCTTAACGAAATTTCAGTGGCGGTATTAAGTCCCTTAAATCGAGAAAAATTGTTGCATCTCATCTCGCAATCCCAATTAGCAAAGGTAGTACTAATTGAAAATAAAGTGGTCGCATTTTTATTAGCGTTTGGTGCGAAAGCAGATTATCAAAGTATAAATTATCAATGGTTTAATGCTCGCTACGAAGCATTTCTGTATATCGATAGGATTGTTGTTTCCCAAGCTTATCGAGGCAAAGGTATCGCTACTGAAATGTATAATTATTTAGTGGCTTACGCAGTCTCAGCATCATTACCGAGACTGGTTGCAGAAATCGATATTCAGCCTCCAAATAATGCCTCTTTGAAATTTCATCAGCGTTTTGAGTTTGTCGAAGTGGAGCAGTTGATTCACAGTGAAAATAAAATAGTGTCTTTACAAAGCCGTTCGATTGGTGGCTAAGCATCTCACTCAATGTAGAGTGCTGTGGTTTTTTTGAATATGATCAAAGCACTCTGCCATGCTCAGTCTAGATGGCTTTTGGTTTTAAGCGAGCAGCAAAATTAATCGTATGCTTAATCAATACTGATTGAAAAATTGCTTTGGTAAAGCGTGATAAAATAAATCTTAATATACGACTGATGCCTAAGCCCTAATTCCCACAAAGTTTGTTATAATCCGAAAATCAAATAGTAAATGTTTACGCTTACAATGACTTTAATACAGTAAATTAAAGCGAACAAAATCAATGTCTGTTGAATAGATCTCCCATAGCGTTTATTCTTCTGCCACTAACTAAAGGAATCCACATAAATGTCAGAAAAGAAACAAACGATTATTTATACCCATACCGACGAAGCACCATTACTTGCTACCGCATCATTGTTACCGATAGTCCGCAGATTTACTGCCGCTGCTGATATCAATGTAGAGCTAAGTGACATTTCAGTTGCCGCAAGAGTATTGGCTGAGTTTCCAGAGTTTTTGAAAGAAGAGCAACGTGTACCAGATAACCTAGCTGAGCTTGGTCGCCTGACGCAAGAGCCTAATACGAATATCATTAAGCTGCCAAATATCAGTGCTTCGGTACAGCAGCTAAAAGCCTGCATAAAAGAGTTACAGAGCAAAGGCTACGCGATCCCTAATTTTCCTGATGATCCTAAAACTGATGAAGAAAAAGAGATTCGTCAACGCTATGGCAAAAGCTTAGGCAGTTCGGTTAATCCGGTTTTGCGTGAAGGTAACTCTGATAGGCGCGCGCCCAAAGCGGTAAAGAACTTTGCTCGCAAACACCCGCATTCAATGGGTGAATGGAAGCAGTGGTCTCGTACCCATGTTTCGCACATGCACAAAGGTGATTTTTATGAAGGTGAGCAGTCAATTACCCTGAATAAAGCTTGCTCGGTGCGCATGGAGTTGCTAAAAGATGATGGCAGCATCAATGTCTTAAAGCCTGAAATCGCTTTACAAGAGCGCGAAGTTATTGATCTTATGTTCATGAGCAAAGATGCACTATGTGAGTTTTACGAGCAAGAGATGGAAGATTGCCGTGAGTCTGGTATTTTATTTTCCCTGCACGTTAAAGCCACAATGATGAAGGTATCTCACCCGATTGTGTTTGGTCATGCAGTTAAAATTTACTACAAAGAAGCGTTTAAAAAGCACGGCGCTTTGTTCGAAGAGCTAGGCATTAATGTTAATAACGGTATGGCGAGTCTTTACGAAAAAATCGCAGAGCTACCGGCTTCGCAGCGCGAAGAAATCGAACGCGATTTGCACGCTTGCCAAGAAAATCGTCCGCGTCTTGCGATGGTGGATTCCTCTAAAGGGATTACAAACTTCCATTCACCAAGCGATGTTATTGTCGATGCATCAATGCCGGCAATGATTCGTTCAGGCGGAAAGATGTGGGGTGCTGACGGCAAGCCTTACGATTGTAAAGCGGTAATGCCTGAGTCAACATTTGCTCGTATTTATCAAGAAATGATTAACTTTTGTAAGTGGCATGGTAATTTTGACCCAGCGACAATGGGAACTGTCCCTAACGTTGGTCTAATGGCACAAAAAGCCGAAGAATACGGCTCGCACGATAAAACATTTGAATCTCCAGCTGCCGGCATTGCGCGTATAGTAGATGTGAATAGCGGTGAAGTACTGCTTGAACAACGTGTCGAAAAAGGCGATATCTGGCGTATGTGTCAAACCAAAGACTTACCTATTCAAGACTGGGTAAAACTGGCAGTGCGCAGAGCGCGTGATTCTAAAACGCCCGTTGTATTTTGGTTAGACCCATACAGACCCCATGAAAACGAACTGATCAAAAAGGTCAGAATGTATCTTAAAGATCACGATACAAGTGGCCTTGATATACAAATTATGTCGCAAGTTCGTGCTATGCGTTACACCCTTGAGCGAGTTGCACGAGGTCTAGACACCATCTCCGCTACAGGCAACATTCTAAGAGATTACCTCACTGATTTGTTTCCGATTTTAGAGCTGGGTACCAGTGCCAAAATGCTTTCTGTTGTGCCGCTAATGAAAGGTGGTGGTTTGTTTGAAACTGGCGCGGGTGGTTCTGCTCCAAAACATGTGCAGCAACTACTCGAAGAAAACCACTTACGTTGGGACTCGTTAGGTGAGTTCTTGGCTTTAGCGGTATCTATCGAAGACTTAGGCCAGAAGCACAGTAACCCTAAAGCTAAGATCTTAGCCGATACATTAGACGCCGCGACAGGTCGCTTACTTGACAACGACAAATCACCTTCGCGCAAAGTTGGCGAAATAGATAACCGTGGAAGCCACTTCTACCTGAGTCTATATTGGGCTGAAGAATTAGCTAAGCAAACTGAAGACTCTGAGTTGTCGGCTCACTTTGCGCCACTGTTTAAACAATTGAGTGATAACGAGCAAGCAATTGTTAAAGAGCTAAGCGAAGTGCAGGGAAGGGCGGTAGATGTTGGTGGATATTATCTGCTTGATTCTGCAGCAACCGCAAAGGTGATGCGCCCAAGTACAACATTCAATACTATATTAGATGCTTAGCACTTTATAAAAAGATACAACGCAAAGCCCCAACACCAAATGGTTTTGGGGCTTTTTTATGACAGGAGTTTCTTGCTAGTGCGGTTGTCAGTTACATGGTTTATCGACGATTAGATTATTGGTTAACGCCTCACCATTTTCCAGACGTAGCCACCACCCTCTAGCTCAATGGTATTTTCGTTAACGATTTTGCCTGAGATATTCCGCCAATTGCCGTCTGTGAAAATTTGCTGTCCTACGAAATCACCATCTTTGTTGGAGGTGAAGCGCAACATTACCTGCCCGGGCGAGTAGTTGGGACTATTTGTCACAACGGCAATGCCTTCAGCACCTTCTATTTTGAAGCCATATTGATATTCCTCGCTAAACCAGTAACCATCTAAAAAGTTAACTTTTTGCGCAAAAGTCACGCTAGCGCCCAGGTTAAAAGTGCAGAGGATAAATACAACAAGGATATTTCGTAAGGTAGTCATAATCTTATTTGTTTGAAGAAGCACATTTTTTAAACAATATTATAGACTGATGATTCGTTCAATAAATATTAGAACTTTTGCGCGTCAGTGTCTTTTACGATCAGGTTATGCTCGATGTACCGACCTAGAATTTAAAAAAGCACGCAAATGGTTTCATACCCTCAGTTAGGCACTTATAACTGAAGGTGAAAAGCATTTTGAGCAAATTCCTAAATGCAACAGGCGATACCAATACCCAAGCAATGACTGAGGTCGCACTTGGCTTGTCTATGGCGTTTTTCTCTTTGCTGATCCTTGCCTTGCTATCGATTAGCGCAGGAAAGGACATGGATATCTATTCTGAAGTACCTGTGCACACCATGGCTAAGCAAGCTGATGCAAATAAGGCTCTTGAGTCAATATTAGCCCAGAGTCGCTTGTCATTGTCTCAAGCGGACAATCAACAAGATGAACAGGATACTAGTGTAGATAGTCAAAACGCAGCGAGTTTAGTAACCTTTATTTTTCACTACAAAGGCCAATATTACGATGCAAGTTTGCAGCCTCAGGCACTTCAAAACGTCAACCCAGATAAAGCCACTGTAGTCGCCGTTGTGCCTGACCTATCTTTTGCTGAGGTAATGCAAGTGCACAAAGATTTTCAAGATAAAGACATACAAATTACCGCTATGGATGACAACTGGCAAAAAGCATTTTCTGAACGTGTTGATAAGCTCGCTCTAGTAAGTGGCAGTTGATTGTAAAAATTAAAGCAGGCCATCACGATGAAAGCAATGACTCCATCAAAACAGCAACAGGGCAAACCTAAGGGTATAAACTCTCGCCTTAAAGAGACATTAAAATATCGAAGCTATGGTTTATTGTTGTGCATGTTACTTGTTTGCTTTGCTATGTTGTTTGCGCTCAATAAGCTTATTGAGTATTCCAATAAGCTTGCGCAAAGCAATCAAGTAGCACCAAACGCGATTGCATTTGAAGCAGAGCGCTTTATTACAAAGGCTGAGGCGCAAACTATTCAAGCTCGTTTATCTGAACTTAAAATGCACAACGCTTTGCGCTTCACCAAAGCCCAAACCATTTCATCAACGTGGCCACAGAATGAATCTACTCAAGCTGGGAATACTCAACAAAAAGAAACTCAGCAGAACAAGCTGATACATCCCGCTACAACGAGCGCTTTAGAGCCAATTCCTGCTCGGCTCAACGATGACATCGATCAAAAAATTGCCCAGTGGGAAACTCAATTTAACGCGAAAATAAACATTAGGGATTTGTCAGCAGGCTAGGCAAGTTATTTGCATATAGGTTTTGATGTGCGCAATACTGCGTCAAAGGCCTGACAGCACCGCTAAAAACGCTTTGTTGTTATATTGGTTAAATAAGCAAAGTAACTCGTATTTGATGACGACAAAAACCCCTCACATTCCGGGCTTTATTATTGATGCTGTGCTCAGCAGGCACGAGCATGCTGATGTGTTTCGAGTAAGCTCGAAAGATGTGGCGGAGCCGATGGCATTAAAACTTGCGAAAACGGCGCTAGGGGCAAAGTATGTTTTCAAAGAAATTTCGTACTTAACCAGGTTTGCGGGTACCGGGGGTATTGCGCAATGTATAGATTCTGGCGCAGTGAGTAATATGCCCTATTTGTGCATGCCGCTGTATGTTCAAACACTGCATCAACACTTACATAATATCGGCGGTCCGCTGCGGCCAAGCGATGCACTGCTCGTTTTTAAGCAAGTCACTGCTGCTGTCAGCAGTATGCACAAACAAGGTTTTTTGCACTGTGATTTACACCCTCAAAATATCATTCAAGATGCTGATTCACTTTGGCAGATTATTGATTTTGCGGCCGTACTCGATATCAAGCAAGAAGGCTTTTTAAGCGCTGATAGGGAGCGGTTGGGCACGGCGCTGTATACCAGCCCAGAGCAGCGTGAGGGGCTTATGCAGCTTACAGCTGCCAGCGATATATATGCCTTAAGCAGCATTGCTTGTGCAGCGTTAAGTGGCGAACTGCATCAAAATCTGTTGAGCGCAGAGCAATTAGAGGCCTTAGCGAACCCCACGTCACCTGAAATACAGCTTAGTGTTAATGCCCTTATTCATAGTGCCCATGAGCGATGGCTGAGCGCCGCGGTAATTGTGCAAAACCCGGCACTGGATTCAGTCTTACGAAAAGGTCTCGCAAACGAACCTAGCGCTCGCTATGCATCCGCAGTTCAATGGTATCAAGCATTAGAGCAGGCCTGTTTGGGTGCAGACGCTACCAGTCATGAAAGTGATGATGTTGACCTTGCAAATGCCACCATGCTGTTTACGCAAAATGCACAATTGAGTGAAGAAATCATCCAAATAAAACAATCCCTCATTGAGGTATTACTGCTCAAAGGTAAGGTGGATGATGCCGCAGCTGTCACACTTATCGAGCGCCATCAATTACGCGATAAGATTTCATCGCCAGAACTTGTATTGCAAGGCTTAGCTACTGAGGCTGAAGCATTCTTAAGAAGTGACAAACAAAATGCGGCATTCCTAAACTGGGCACAAAATTTACATGCTTATGCACTTACCTATGGCAATCGCCTAACGCGACAAACGGCAAAAAAGTTAGTGGAGCAGGGCCTGATGCAAGGGGCTGGAGACAAGGCCCGTCTGCAGAGCTGCTTATCCGAACATTTTAAGGTGCAGTCTTGGTTGGCCGCCAACAAGCTAAGCGCATTTGCTGTTGCCAGCATAGTAGCGCTACTGATATTTGTGTGGTATCCCGATAACCCACTTATTTATGAGCAAGCTGAATCTGCGCTGACCCAGCCAGCATCTCAGCCACAAACATCCAGCGTGGTCGATAGTGCTCAGCCTAGCAGGAATGAGGACCTTCAGAGCAAAGAAGTAATGGTCGCCACTGCGCAGCAAGAAAGCAGGCGGACTTATGTGCAGCCTAGTAAGAGTTTTGTGCAAGCCGATACTCGTTTAGCTGATTCATTAACCGAAGTTGTGCCGCAAACGAATCCCCAATTACAACTAGGAGTGCCGTCACTATCGCAGAAAAAAATAGATCGTTTAGATGCACAAGGCAATCTTGTATACACACTTAGCGACCCTAAAACCAATAATGTCTATGAACTTACTTTTAACTTGATTAATACCGCCACTCAAACACACAATCCTATTGCAAAAGAGCAAGGTATCAAGCCTGCTTCATTTTACGTTATGTCAGAAGAAGTAAGTCAAGGTATATGGCTTGCGTGCGTAAATGCAGGAAAATGCCGGCAGGCTAAAACCATTAGCACTAGCGCAGAGCGGCGCGCAATGCTAGGCAACGATCATCCGGTGGTGAATGTGAATTGGTATGACATCACAGAGGACTTTATTCCTTACCTTAATGATGCCTTAGATGCAGAGTTTGCGTTGCCAACAATGGCTCAGTGGTTAGCGTTTGCGTTTAGTGAAGAAGGAACGCCGCTGGGCGTAAAGAATATACATTGTCAAAATTGCCAAAGCACCCGTCGTCAGTTTGAAAATAGTACAATGCCCGTTAATGGTCTTGCTGCCGGTCCATTTGGCCTGCGACATGTTTATGGAAACGCACAAGAATGGTTGCAAGACTGCTGGCAAGACGTCAAACTTGGGCTGCAAAGATGCGATCAGGCACCGGCAGTTGGCGGTGCTTGGATGGACACTCAACAACACATAGAGCAACAGCCATTATCACGGCTGCTGAAAACAGCGCGCTCCATGACTACAGGATTTCGATTAGTTAAACGTGAAACAAGCGATTAGCACTTTTTTTAGTTTTCAAAAACGTAGCTTAAAGCTGATTTGGCTATGCGCGCTGTGTGTGATGGCGCCCAGTGCGCTGGCTAAAAATTGGCAAATTATGCTCATTCCAGATGGTCATAGCTCACCAGCTGTTCTTAGCAGTGAGAATATAAACGCTGTCATTCGTGATGGGATCAGCACCAAACTTATTCAAGAGCTTGATCAAATTGTGGCGAGCGACCGGGTATTTGCTAATTGCGATATTAATTTATGTGGTAAAAACAGCGTTCAAGAGGTGCTAACAGAAGTTGCTCAACAAGCCCCAGACGTTGAGTTAGTTTTATTTTACGGGCTATTCAAACATGCCAATGATACATCTTTGCGCGTCAGCTTAATTGACCCTCTGTCATTTCAAAATTATGAATCTTTTGAGTTAAAGGTATTGTCGGGTAATGATGGTAATGAGGTCAGGCAGCAAAGCGGCAATGGCGCCAGTGGTATTGACCAAGGACAACTAAAAAGCCTTGCAACGGATCTTGGTCAAGTCATTAGCCAACGCCTGCAGAGCGTAGTTCAGCGAAACGATTTTGCCCTGATATTGAAAGGCTTTACGCTTGACGAAGTCGCGCCATTTTCGACGTTTGTATTGACCGCTACTACCGGCACTAAGTTGACCCTCACCAAAAGCCAAAAGCAAAGTGGCCGGCTGTCCGCGTATTTTCCTGTTATGGAAACGCACTTTTCAGTATCGTCATCGCTGACGCAGTCACAATTTAACCAGCTATTGATCGCGTTTTTTGATGAGCGGAACATTGATATCGTTAATGAGTATCAGCGCCAAAGCAATGAGTTTGTGGTGTCGCGTTTAGGTAATCCTTATACGCCGTCGTTGATATCAAGTTTGCTGTTGTTTCTCGCCGCTGCATTGCTTTTGGTGTTGCTAGTTAAACGGCAAATGTTTCACTATAAATTAGAGAATTATGCGCAGCTTAAGTCAGTCGATAAATGGTTGGCGGTATATGAGCAGGCTCGTTCGCCTTGGTTTGCTTTACAAAAGAAGTGGGGAAATCAATACAGCTACTGGCAGAGGTTACAGCGCGAATCAAATGAGCTTGAAAAACAGGCGAAGCTGTTTTTTGAAGCAGGCGATGTGACCACCGCCAAATTGTTTATTAGTAAGGCTCTTAACTTAAATAGCGACGCAGCGCTTGCCAAAAGCTTAATTGATAAAATTGCCACACAGGAATCCAGCCAAAAAGCCTTCAGTGAAAAAGAGCAATGGGTGCGCAATAAAGTCGCAAAAGCTATGAATAATTATCGCAACAACCAGCCTATTAAAGCTTTACGTCAAGCATATCAAGCACTGCATGAAAGCGCATTGGAGAAAAAACTCAAACGCCAACATAAAGCCATTAAGCGCTTGGTGCAAAAGATTAACGTTGATTTTGTGCAAACCCATCATTATCTAGAGCTCACTGATTTAAACACTAGCGATACCTGTGTCATCAGCTCACTGAGTCAGCTGGAGCTAGGTCGATACCAAGGTGCTGAGGCACCCATGCCAAGCACGCATATAATTAATGCTGGCATTCGCTTTTATATCAATCATAAAGCACTCTCGAGAGTAGGAAAACAGTGTAAAGTGCTCATGCGAGGTGATGGCTTTTTTCTAGAAGATTCTGGTAGTACCAACGGTACTTTTTTAAAAGGCAGCAAAGCCAAGACAGACTATTTAGATGGCAAGCAACTTATTAAACATACGGAGACTGCGCTCACTAATGGCGATACTATTTACCTAGGTGCAAACTCAGAATTAAGTGCAGTGAAGCTAGAGGTGGCTATTGATAAGAGCAGCAGCCTGTTACAAATCAATATTAGCAAGCAGTTACAGCACACCCTGGATATGGCTGAGTTAGCGAGAGCATGGCCTGACTATATGCAAACTATGCGCGCTTCGTTGGTGTTATGCCAAGCCGATTTTGTGCTGGCCCTAGACCTAAAAACCGATAAGCTTCGTATTTTGAGCTTAGATGACTTGCAACAGAAGAAAAAACATGTGGGCTTGGCGCGGATATGGCTGGGTCAAACCGCTAGTTTAGCCCCTTTAGTGAATGAAACTACAACAGACGAAGAAGCACTATGGTGCAACGACGAAAGGCTTTATGGCATTGTTCCGTTGGTATTGCCATGCGAGCTTAAATACAAACAGCAGCATGTATTAATTGACGAATATTTACAAGACGGTCCGCGGCGGCGTCGCAACAACGCTGACACTTTTCAACTTCAATCTCGAGATGCTGAGGATGCCTAAGCTGCGCATTAACGTTATTGGGGTATCATGCCGCATCTCCTTAGGCGCCGTGCATCATGGACGTTAGTAGAGAGAGTGCTGTTTTTGCGGTAGATGTCAGCGATACCCTAAAAGCCGACTTTGCCTTACTAAGAGAAACGCCTTTTTATCATGCACTAGGTCAGCATCAACAAAAATTCACAGACAAGAGTGTGGACAAATTCGCCCGGCACATTGTTTGTCGCAATTATGCCAGCCTGTGTTTTGAACTAAGCCATCTATGTTGGGCCATCATTAACACTGGCAGTGCTAAATCAATATTCGAATATTTTTATATTGAAGAGGCGATAACAGCGAAAAGTATGCGCCGTTATTTTGAGCTACTTGGCGAAGATGCCTGTCATCTGAGCAAAGCCTCAATAACGATGCAGGCAAGCCCTGATGAGGATCCGCACAACACCAATTTAGTGATTCAGATACACCAGCATGCATTTACTATTCATCCGAGCCGCGCCAATTTATTGGGCGTTTGTATGGAGTGGTTAGTGACAATCCTGCCGAATGTCTTTGAGCGATTATTTGACGAGCTAAACGGTAATGGTTTTAACGCTATTCAAAATATGGCGTCGATTCTGCAAAAAAATATTTATGATTATTTAGCCGATCATTTACCGGCGGCAAAGGCGCAGCAAAAGTTTCATTTTTTAAGCAAGTGGCTAGTCGAGCATAATGTCCCACATTTTTCAGATCAGCACATGTTGCAAATATGGCAGTCGATGGGCAAACGCGACGGGGCAGAGCGTTTTACTACGGTGGTTAAGGATGTTTTTCAATTTCAGGAGGCCATCGCCAAAGCAGAGCATGGACAGGCGATAAGCTTTTCTGAAGATTTCGATCAGCTCTACGCTAATGAGCATGTGTTTGAATCAGTAGAAACCTTTTTTGCAGAACAGATTGACCTACACGCGCTTTACGATACCCCCAAGCTTATTAGCAAACAGCAGGCTGAGCGTTTGCAACTGATTGGTGAATACCCGACTCAGAGCGTTATCTTTCCCCTCACAGTTTTACGCTATAACGTGCTTGGTTCGCTGCAGGCAAAAGCGATTCAAGCGCAGCGAAACAAAAGCCTATACAAAGATAAGCTCGAACTACCAGAGGACAATCAATATGCAGATCAGATCCAAAAGTTTAGTGGGCAGATTGCCTTAAACGAAATTACCTTTTACGCAGTGCTGCATGTCTTATTGCAAAAACAGCCGGAGCAAGCACTGAGCCTATTAGCGGCGAATCAGCGCGCGATGAACCAGTTTGTTGATGAACTCAGGCACTCAGGAGCGTTCATCTCAATAGCTGAGAATACTGATAGCAATAGCGTCAGTCAGATATTATTGCAGCATCCGCCCTTATTAAGGGCCTGCAAAGCTGCTTATCAGCAAAACAATCGACAGGGCTTTACCCCGCAGTCACTCATTGAAAATACACAAATATATACCGATAGAACCTTGGCGCTGCTGCAGTTATCCGATATTCTTCGGCGTCTATTCGCAAATAATTCGGGTGTGCTTAGTATAAATGAAGCATTATTTGAAAAATATCGGTCTGATGGTTTCATATTCTCTAGAGAGTTATTAGAGAGGATGTTGCCATGAGTGCACAAAAAGCCCCAGTAGATGAACAAGTTTTTATTGCGCTACAGGCTTACGAACAACTGAAGCGTGATGCTTTGCGCGCTAATAGTATATCGAGCGACGGGCCTGCTAAATTTCAGCGGTTGAGCTTCAATGATATTGTTAATTGTGTCAAAGCACCAAGTACATCGACTGCCAAAGATGCCTTAATTTTGATAAACAAAAGCATTGACTACCGCCGCAAATATAGATTTGTCTTGATGCAAATATCAATGTTACAGAGCCCTAAGCAAATTGCCGCTAGCACCGAACCGGCATTGTTAAAGAGAGCTAACGAGCAATTTACCTTGCAGGTATCTCTGCATAAAAACGCCATTGAACAAAATGAAGCGACGGTTAACATGCGCATGCTACAAACAGACTTAGAAAGCACTGGTATTGGTGTTGCGTTTTTACATTGCGAGACTGAACAGCGTATTGAAGTGTTGGAACTGCATGCCACAGGTCAGGGAGACTTTGCGACAACGCTGGATGCGCAAGAATCTCGCATATCAGCGCTTACTCATGTTAATTCGCATATCTATGTGACCTTTTAAGCCATGTCAGATGCTGTCCATGTTTTTGTTGCCACCACCGCAGGCTTAGTTGCAATAAGAGGGATTCAGCATCGTAATGGAGGCTCATTAGCATCGTTTGTGACGATTGCCGGTGGCTCGAGAGTGGCTGGCATGACGCCGCAATATCGGCAATTTGTGAATCGGGATACCAGCCCGTTGCCCGGATATTTTGAACACGACAGTTATCATATGGTAATTGATAGAGATATTGATCAAGGTGAAAGCTGGCAGTTAGCTTGCGCCATTGCGCATTTATTATATGCCAATAGTAAGCTCGGTAGCGGTCAGGTAGAAGCCGGTGATACCGTGATCATTGCTACTGGAGAAGTAGAAACCGGAAGCGCCAATGTGCGGCTGATAAGTCATTTGGCACAAAAGTGTATGAGTGCCCAAAAACACATCTTAAGATGGCAAGCTAAGCATTGCCAGCTTAGTTTTATAGTGCCTGAAGAAAACTATAAACAGCCCTTGCCTGATATTCCTTTTGCGCTTAGCCCAGTGTCATCTATCAGTGAAGTAGAAGAGCGCCTAGTGCAGCAAGGTTTAATTGGGCAAAACGTGATCATAGATGCGGTCGTGCAAAATAATAATACGGCAATGATGCAAGGGGCGCTTATGTTAAAGGGCGCCTTACAGCAATTTGGACAGCGTATTCCCAATATCTCTCGCTTGCCAAAACCAGCCCTGAGAGCTGCACCCTTTTATCATTGGGTAAAAAATCGAAACGTCATGGGTGGCGCAATTGGCTTAATTGCGTTATTTATAGTGATGTGGTTTGCGTTCAGCCTCGTAAATAGTTGGTTACAAAGCCCGGCTATCGTCTACGACTATGAAGTAAAAACCTTTGATAGCTGCAATGCTAGAGAAACACAGCAGCGCCTCTTGCCCGATGCTTCAGTAAGCAAGCTTGAGCCTCTTGCGCTAACTGAAGTCTGTTCGATGCAGGTCAGTTTTGAATATTTTGAAGTGCCGCCACAAACCCTGTGGTTAGTGTCAGATTCGTATGCGCGCATGACATTGCCGTTAAAAGACGATAGCCAAGAGGATTATCGAACTTGGCCTATTCCCATTCCGAGCTGGCAAGAAGAAAGCCGTGAGTATATTTTAATGGTCTTTGAAAATACTCCTGACGCCAGCGATGAAGACAGCCTCGATGCATTTTTGCTGCAGCTATATAGTAAGCAAGATCCTGACAACCCACAGCCTTTAAACCTTGGCTCACTGCAGGAGTGGGCGAGTAAACAGAGCCTATCAGTTAGGTTTATCTCACAAAAGCTCGAAAAGTAAAATTTAACGGTGCAATTTATTTGCCGTTAAGTGCGTATTTAGTCTTTGAGTTTCTCTAACAGCGTTAGCTTGCGATACCTAATTTAACTCTGATAGCACTTGGCATGCTGCGTAAATCTTCTCTTATAATCACAAGTGCCGGTATTAAGAACAAAATAATCACGCTGGCAAATACAATGCCTGTTGCCAAGCTCACGGCCATTGGAATTAAAAACTGCGCCTGTGTGCTCTTTTCAAACAGCATTGGCGTTAAGCCCAATGCGGTGGTAGCCGTTGTTAAAAAGATGGCTCTAAAGCGCAGCCTTGCTGCTTCGACAATTGCCTTGCTATGCTCTAAACCTTCGGTCACAAGCTTGTTATATCTGTCTAGCAGCACGAGTGAATCATTTACCACCACGCCACTTAAAGCCACAATGCCAAAAATAGAAATAAATGACAAATTGTACCCTAGCATAAAGTGGCCAACCATCGCGCCAGCTGCTCCAAACGGGACACCTGCCAATATAATTAAAGGTTGAGAATAGCTCTTTAACTGTGACGCTATCATGGCAAAAATAATCAGTATGGCGACCAGTGTTAGCCTGCCCAATGACGACAAGTCATTTGACTGTTCGCGCCCAGCACCTGCTTGGCGTATTTGTAAACCTGGGAACTGCGCTCTTAGCTCGGGCACGGTATTTTCTAAAATAGCGGTGTTTGCCAAGGTTGGCGTGGTAATAGCTTCATCTACCTGAGCCGAAACCGAGACTATCTGCAGACCATCGATACGATTTATCGCCGACAAGCTGCGCGACTCGGTAACGCGAGCAACACTTGAAAGTGGCGCTTCGCTGCCATCATCAAGGCGTATACGCGCGTCAAACAAGTTGGTGGTAGAGCTGCGTTCGCTTTTTGGGTAACGCACCATAACCTTTAGTTCTTCGCGGCCCCGCTGAATGCGCTGCACTTCTTCACCAAAAAAGTTGCGGCGCAGCTGCCGCGCAATATCGGCAGGAGTTAACCCTGCGGCTTCGCCAGTGGGGGTCAATTCTATGTCGAGCTGTCGTTTTCCAATGCTGTTAGAGTCTTGTATTTCAAACACACCGTCGATTAATCCATAGCTAGTTCGCAAGGCGTTAACGGCCTGCTCAAGTATCTCGCTGTTTTGATGTGCTAGTTCAAACTCAAGGTCCGCTTGGCCACCAAAAAAGTCAGACATATAAGATAAGCGTTCTACCCCTGGAATTTCCCCTACCTCATCTCGCCATAGTCTTTCTAGTTCTTTTGCTGATTGGGTCCTTGGGGGCTCTGGACCTAAAGTAATTTGTATTGAAGCAACATGGCTCGCGATACTCATGCTGCTGCCGCCGCCAGGTCCACCGCCTGAGCGTGTTTGTCCGCCAATGGTGACATTGATTGATTCAAAGGCTATGCCGTCAAGGCGAGCGTTTACAACATTTGCGGCATCAATCATTCTATTTGCCGCTGCTTGCGTAGACTCAAACGGCGTACCGATAGGGAATTCAACGGTCGCGCGAATAGAGTTGGCCTCTAGTGCAGGAAAGAATACGAATCTTACGGCGCCGGTGGCCACTAAAGCGCCAGCTAAAAAGAGTAAGCCTATACCGCCTACAACTGTGATGTAGCGAAAGCGCACCGCGCGGGCTACCGCTGGCGCTAAAATATTTGTGCGAAAGGCATCAATTTTTACTGCGACTGCATCTTGCATTTTATCAAGCGGCCATCTACTCCATTTCTCGCCGCTAGCAAGGTGCGACGGCAGTATTAAAAATACTTCAACAAGTGACATGGTGAGGACTAAAATAACAACTATTGGCACAACGCCTAAAATTTGGCCAAACGTGCCGGTGGCAAATAAAAGCGGTGCAAAAGCGGCCATTGTGGTTAACACCCCCACCATCACCGGACCAAATACGTTTTTCACCCCATCCATGGCGGCAGTTAGTCCGGTTTTACCGTTCTCTTGTTCGCTAATAATGCTCTCACCTACCACCACTGCATCGTCCACTACTATTCCCAGCACGATAATAAGGGCAAATAGCGATATCATATTAATGTTTACGTCAAAGGCATCAAAGAACAAAAATGCGCCAAAAAAGGATATGGGCACACCCATTGCCACCCATAAGGCCAAACGCAGATCGAGCATCACAACTAAGAATAAAAATACTAAGGCAAACCCCAGTAAGCCATTGCGCAGCAATAGACCCACGCGCTCTTCCAAGGTCTCAGTTTGGTCATTCCAAACCGACACATCTATGCCAAATGGCGGAGTATAGCTCTCTAAAAAGGTTTTAATTTCAGCGGCAATAGCCAACACGTCTTCGGCTTCCGATTTTTGAACGTTTACCAAAACGCTGTCTTGACCGTTAAACTGGCTAATAAGATCCACATCAACAAACCCGTCGCGCACTGTCGCCACATCAGCTAAGCGCAGCACGCTACCGTCGGGTTCGGCGCGCAGTACAATATCTTCAAAAGCATCGCCAGAGCTGCGCTTCGTGTTGGTGCGAAGGAGAATGTCACCGCCCTGAGTTTGCAGTTGTCCCGACGACAAGTTAATTGATGATCTGCGAATAGTATCGGCAACCTCGGTCATGGTGAGGTCGTATTGGCGAAGCGTGTCTTCGCTTATTTCAATTGCTATTTCGTAGTCTTTTGCACCAATTAACGAGACCAGCGATACGCCCGGTAACGCCAATAATTCTTGCTCAACTAATTCTGCACCACGTCTTAACTGACGTTCGCCCAACTGTGAACTAACGACAATTGTTAGCACGTCAGACAGCGTGTCGGCGCGGACTATTTTAGGCTCTTCAGCGTCTTGCGGAGGGAAGTCGATAAGTTGCTGCACAGCCGCTTCTGCGTCGTCGCGTACTTTGTCTGGGTCGACAAAATCTTTTAATTCAAGCGTGACTGAGCCGAGGTTTTCAGATGCACGAGATATGACTCTGTCTACGCCGTCTATGCCAAATACCGCTTCTTCTACTCTGCGAGTAATACCTTCTTCGACCTCTGTTGGGGTAGCGCCGGGATAGGCAACGGTGATGCTCACGGTGCCATTGTCGATAGTAGGGAACACTTGTGCGGTCAAGCCTAATACAGACAGCAAGCCGCCGACTAATAATATGACCATCAGCAGGTTAGCTGCTACTGGGTTTTGTGCAAAGTAGGCAATGAGTCCTTGGTGTTTATTTACACTGGGGTTTTGCTCACCACTTAGGCCAATCATTGTGCCGTCTCACTTGCTAGGATAAGGACATTGGTGCGTGACGATGGCGAAACCTCAGCGTTAGTTTGTGGGAGTCTGATAGCCATGCCTTCGCGCGCACCCGGCACTGAGCCGATCACAATACCGTCGGCGTAATCAAAGGCTTCGACAATATATTGGTCACCATTTCTTCCTATAACCTTGGCAGAAACACTGTGCAATGCACTATCCTTCGCTATCCACAGGGTTTGTCCTACTTGGATTGCACTATCGGGCAACATAAAGATATTGTTTATTGTTGAGCTGTTTAACAAAACGGTAACAAAGGTGCCTGGCTTGATTGGCTGGCGGGTGTCAAAATTAATAAATACTTGTGAAAATTGTGTGCGAGAATTTCGTTCAGCGGCAACTCTATCAATACGCCCTTCAAATGTTGCGCCGTCGGCGTTAATAGTTACTGCGCGGCCTTGTACGGGCATCAACTGCGCGAGTTCTTGGGGCGCTAGTGAAATAACAATTTCAACCGCGTCTAAGGCGTACGCGCGCCCAAAAGACTGCCCGGCGGTTAATATTTGACCTTCGTCAGCGCTACTTTCTACCACCGCTCCGGCAAATGGCAAAGAAAACGCGCTACGCTCCAAGTTTACCTGAGCGATGTCCCGTCTTGCTGTGGCAGCCTGCAATTGGGCTTTAGCTTGTGCTATTTGCGGTACCTTAGCAATAAGGGCCGGTACCTCTTTTCCTGGGTGCAGGCGTTTGTAGCTGTTAATATCAACAGATGCCTCGGCTTGACTTAACTCCAATGCTGCTTGCGCTGAGGTTACATCGGCCTGCACTTGGTTGAGTGCAAGCGCAAAGTCTGTTTTATCAAGCCTTACTAAGGTTTCACCTGCCGTAAACCGCCCACCATTTCGCAAAGCATTAGAGGTTGCAACCACGCGACCAGATACTTGCGAGGCTAAATCAACGTAGCTTCGCACGGTCACAGAGCCCGTAGATTTGATAGCAATCTCTCCTGAGCTAGCTATTGGTTTCATGACATCTACTAAGACCGCTTGGCTCATAGGTTGAGGTGAAGCGCTTCTAGCTGAATTTGTTTCGGGGCTTGGCTCTCTAGAATAGACAAACGCAATAACCATTAATAAAATGACACCTGTCACCTGAAGCAGGCCTGCTATCGGTTTTTTGCGTTTTGCTTGGGTCATGTTTGATTCTCTACGTTAATAATTATGCGCATTAAGTTGAACGTGTGTCGCTAGCGATATAATTGTGATTGAAATTGGCAAATATAGCTGTTTGCAAAGCTAGGTCACAATTGGCAAACATCTGCCCGCAGGCAAGGAAAGCAGTAACCCCGACATTTCGCAGGTTAGAGCAAGCCCAATCCCTATGCAATAGGCATTGGGTTTCTTAATGTTTTTTTAATGTTAAGCACAAAAATTAAAACTATAGCCAATCCGTAAAATGCAAATATTCAAAAACATATAAAAAGTTTACACACAGCATAAAAAAATCTGCTAATGGTTTCATAGCCTCCAATATCACGTAAACAAACGCCTGACTGAAAAGATACTGAGTAACAGGCGACGATATGATGGGGAAAGCTATGTTCATTGTGAAAAACGTCAAAAATTTAGTGTTATTGCTGAGTGCTTTGGTCATGACTGCCGGTTGCAGTATGACTACCGCACAAGCGCCTGCACAAGTCGAAGAGGCGATAGCAGAGGGACAAAGGCTCAGCAGTAAGTGCGTTACGCAGGTGTTTGAGCGCGAACATGCGGTTCGCACATCTATCAGTGCTGCGCAGTTTATGGCGCTTGCTAATCAAGCCAGTGCTTGTTTAGGCGACATTACTTTTTATCCTGCTCATCCCGACAATGAAACCGCAATGCGTCTTAATGCACTGGCGGTAGTCAACTATTTGAAAAGCGGCGATATTGCTCAGGCAAAAAGCTCGTTCACTCATTTCACTCGTCGTTTTGCCCAGCAAGATCTGGTATTTGCTGACTACACTTCATTTTTAGATACAGCGACGGCTTTACTGGAGCCTAACTTAAGCTCTAGACAACTGGCCATGCTTAACATCAACCCGACTTTGCGCAGCGAATTAAATCGCACGCGCGAGTGGTCTCTTAATTAGTTGCGTAAAAATAGTCGCGTAAAAATAGTCGGATAAGGAATGATAATGAAATTTACTAAAACGCTCACGCCACATTTACTTGCTTTAGCGGTTTTTTCTGCCTGCATGGGATCTTCCTCTGCACTGGCCAGTGATATTCAATGGCAGCCAGTATCTGCAGAATCTTTGATTGAGTTGCCCGCCAACCTTATCGAAAAGCGTATTCAGCAAGATTTTAATATGTCGCCCATGGCTACCCAATTGCTCTCATTAGAGCAGTCAATTGCTCAGCAAAGTTCACAAATAAAGGCTGTTCAAGAAATGGTAAGCAATGTCGAAAGCGATGAAATGATTGATGAAAAAGTCAGCTTAGTGCAGCTCAAGTCTGACTTTTTAGATGATATGCAAACAGGACATTTGCTGCGTCAAGATTCGCTCAATCAAAAAATCGATGTGTACCAAAACGTCTTAAAAAAAATGTATCAAGCATCTAATCGTCAGCAAAACGAGGGTAAATTTGTATTAAAACAGCAGCAAGAGGCCGCTCGATTACGTATGGAAAAAGTCATGGCGCAGGTCGACGAAACCATGTCGACACAGGGCTATACTGAACAAAGCCCTTATGCTGATGAGTTTGCTAAAAACCTCGCTAAAATTGAAAAGCTTAAAACCGCCATTAGTACCCACCAAGCCAGCATGGCGGCAACAGTGGATGGGATGGAAGTATCAAGTGAAGAGTATATTAGGCAACTGCTCATCCAAGCATCTTCAGAGCAGTCTCTGCTCGATCAGGAGGGCTTGATGCTTAGCTATATGTCAAAGCTAGTGGCTTTAGATGCCCAGGCGCTTGAGTATGCGATAAGCGACCAGCAAGACCAACAAAGTGCATTGGCTCAGCCGATGACTACGCCGGCCTCTTCAGTCGATCTATTTTTATAAGCGTTTAAAAAGCTAGGAGTAAATAATATGAAATCTCTTATGATGATATCCATTGGCACATTGTTGTTTGCCATAACCGCGCCCTCAATAGCCCAAGACAACATACTGTCCTTGAGTAATTTAGAGCGTGAACGAGCGGCGTTGATAAACGATATGCTCAATCCTAAATTTGATTTTGAAGAACGCCTAGTGCGCATAAACAAACGTCAACGTCAGCTTACCGACATGGAACGAATGGTCATTAGAGATGAACGCCTGCTAGCTTCAGAGCATCGAACAGTAAAGCAAGCCTTTGATAATTACGAACTAACCTTTTTAGTGCATGCGGGTGCAGAAGAGCAAAAAACCGCATCATCGCAATGGTTAGAAAAGGTGCAGTTTAGTTCAGCGTCTGTTATGCGCGCGTCGCCGAGCTACAGATAATGAACAGCTTAGCGCTGTCATCTAAAAGCATGCGCAACGGCGCGCAGTTAGCCTATTGGGCTGGCGGCTCACTTATTATCTTGCTGGCGCTACTAAGTTTTTTTACGCAAATGACACTTGCAGATTTACTTAGTCATATAGAGCGTCTGTTTGGTGTGACGTTTGTCGTGTGTTTTTCTGCTTTGGTTGCGGTAGCGCTATGGTCGGTTCATAAGATCTACCTTAGGCACAATACTGGCCTTTGGTCAGAAGTAGGCTTGCAGGCTGCCAATGGGATATCAACATTAGCGCTCACCTTTACCTTATTGGGAATTAGTCTCGGCATAGGCAGTTTAGCTAATCAGCCACTCACGCCAGATACCGTTCAGGCAATTATTGGTCAGCTTACCGCCCAGTTTTCAATGGCATTTATGACCACGGTGGTTGGACTGCCAACAGCGACTCTATTTAGAGCCATTATTAGTATTCAGTGCGTGAAGCAGCAGGCCCAAGCCGAACTGCAAGCACAGCAGTAGGAGCAAATTGTATGAAAACCCTATTTTTTATTATTAGCGCGGTCGGTTTAGTGTACTTAATGGTTTCGTCGATGGATCTAGAAAGCTTTTCATTTAGTCCAGAACAAACTGTCACGTCAGTCAATGCAATAAAAGAAGATCAAGCTGATCTTGCCACACAAGACATACGCAAAGTCATCGAAGATGTTAAGGCGCTCTCGGATGCACAACTCGTCTTGCAGCAGGAAATGAGTACTGTCAACACCCTTAACTCCGAACTCAAAGAGGCGTTTGCACTATTGGATAAAAAACTGTCGGGTTCGAATCAAGTAAAGCAAGGCGCATCGGTAAACAATAATCGGCTTACTACATCGTCGCCACTGAACGAACCAGCAGCAATGCTTGAAGCGGCCCCTGCGCTCAATGCGGCAATAAACAGTTCTGCAACAACAGTAGACACCGAACAGCAAAAACGCTTGCGTCAGCAGGCAGTATTGCGAGACCTCGCGCAAAAGCGTCAAATTGCTGCTATTGGTGCGCTGCAAACTGGCTCAAGCTACTAAGCATGTGAGTTGCGCTATTTGATATGAGTGATGAAACGCAGCTTTATACACTTTCTATGTACGATGAATGAGTAATCAATGCATGCTAAGTACGCGCACAAATCCAAGCAAGCCTAACAAGCATCAAAGCCGCTGGGCACTGGCTAGTCTGCTGATGCTGTTAGCAGTATTCGCCTTCGACCAATTGATTAATGCTAGGCCTAGTGAGCGAACCTTGGATGAGGAAGTATCACCGCAGATGTCAAATTCTGCAGATGTGATACCGCTGCAGTTTACAGATGTAGCATTACCGCCGGTGCCGCCGGCTGCGTCTCAAAGCAAAGCAAAACTGAGTGCAGAAACACCATTTAATAAAGCGCCGGCAGAACTGCCAAAAGCAGAACATATAATTGCAAACACAGCGAGTGCCTCAGCTTCAATAGCCGGTTCAAATCTTAGCAATAATAAGACATTTACGCCGCTAAAAGAGGTAAATGAAACTCAAGTGCAGCATACGATGAGCGAGCTGTCTGGTGCACAATTGCAAATCGCAATGCCCTCATCTGCACCTGCCAGAGAGCATGTGCTCAACTATTTATATGAGTGTGCGGGAGTAGGGCTTGCGGCTTTGCATCAGCAGGCTGACGGTAACAGCTTAATGCCGTTGACTAAGATTCCGGCGCACGCTAGCGGCATATTACGCAGTATTTCAGGTCAAATGAGTCAGTTTGAACGCAAGCTTCAGGCAGCATATGCACCAACAAAAAGTTTAGTGAGAGTGTATCCTATTGCGTTTGATTGGGCATTATCCAAAGAAATTGCCCGTAATTTGCAGGGCAAAAAACTCACCCACTTTTTTGCAGAATACCATCTCCATCAACATAGTTTGTCGCTTACAAATATCAGGCTTAACAACACAGAGATTGCTCAAACATGGCTTTTATTTGATGGCTATGCGCAGGGTTGCAGTTTATAATTTTGCCTGTGCTCGCTTAGCCACTCTTGGCTATTTATAAATGTTTTTGGAACACATATGGCGTTGAGAAAAAATATGGTTATGCGTAACGCTTTCGTTCACAGTGCGTGTTTGCTTGTGCGAGCGCGAAATAAGTCAATGGCACTGCTATGCTCATTGCTATGTGCGACGCTGATGCTCTCGGCGGCTAAAGCAACGGTGGTTGATGCAGGTTTTGTCGTGGTGTACGACAACTTCTCGCCTCAACAAGTCAATCAAATCATGGTCTATGCAACAAGATTTAAAGGTTATGAGCAATACGAAGTGCTTTATCAGCGTAGCCTCGATACGCAAATTCACTATCAATCTGAGATTGACCCAAAGTTACTTAGTTTTAATTTTGAGCAAACCTTTGCAGATTTAAAATGGGACGTTATTGCTCAGCAGCAGGGTAATCAATATCAGTTTACCTTTGTGCGCGTGCAGCCAAAGCCGCTGCCTTTTGGGGTCTGGTAGCTCGTGGTTTAGAGCATCAACGATATGAGATATAGCGAGCCGATGAGTATAGGCTGATGCAGAAGATAAATGAGCAAACCATGTTGACCAGGCAGAGCCGCGTATTTGCTGTAACGATGTTGCGTTAAGTGCTGCATCGGGTCTGCTTTAAACCACGCATTATGCCCAAGGGCAATGCCAAAAAACACCATTCCTAACCACGGAACAATAGCCACATAATCGTTGGTGTAAAGTGGTAAATCGGTAAATAATAGATGAAAGGGCCACCGAGAAATAAACCAACCACTGGCACCTAAGAGCATAAAGCCAGTGCCAATGACAAAGCTTGTACGCGGCATTTTAACGAAGGGCAGGCAAAGCACGCTTGCTAAGGCTAGAAAATGCAGCACGCCAAAAAATATCCAGTTCTCTCTAATAAAGATAAACGTGACGATCGAGATTATTAATGCGCTTGCAGTGATCTTTGCCAGACGCTTCATAAAATTGGGGTAGTCAATGTTGTGTTGATGTGCAAATGTTAAGGATATACCCAACGCTAAAAAGAATAGCGTGATGATCACCCATCGAAATTGCTGCCAGCCGAATCCATCAGGGGTATCCCAACTCACCCAGCCAAACAGTTTTAAATCGTATAAAAAATGAAATATTACCATCAGCACAATGGCGAAGGTGCGCATGAGGTCTAGCGTAAAGTTACGTGTATGAGATAAGCTCATTTAATCAGGTGCCACTGCAGAATCACTTATTACCTCAAGTTAACGTGCGTAATTGTCATAAGTATAAACGGCTATTTGCATTTTGGGCTTGAAAATTTCGCATCTGATGATTTTTATCAAAAACACCCCTTCGCTGAAACGCACTATGCAAAAGACCCTGCATATCAAAAAAGGAGACATTCGACCCGCATGACTAAATGAGCCTAATGCTCCAGAGTGTCGGTAATTTCGTTATTTTGAGTTGTCGCAAACAAAGGGCACAAGACGTTTACCTCGCAAACCCGCAGGCTAAGTAGTGAGGGTAATATTTATGTTGGCATCCAAGCAAACTGAAAAGCCAAGGAATTCCTGATACCTTTCTTTTTTTATACTTGCTGACGTGCATACAATAGGTCTTTACCAGTTGTGTAGTCCGTTAAAAACACGTATGTTTAAAACGTCTCTAATTTCTGTATAAAAAACATGCTGATAAGTCTTTTTGAAGAAATGCGCCGCCGGCGAATGTTTCCAGTCTTAGCTTCATACGCTGTAACCGGCTGGGTTATCGTGCAGGTGCTGAGTATTATTCCCCAAGCGATTGGCTTGCCTGACTGGATCTTGACCTTAGCATCAGTGCTGTATATCGCTTTTTTTCCGGTTGTACTCTTTGTTTCTTGGTACTTTGATATCACCACAGAAGGTTTTAAGCTAACTCCTGCAAAAGGACAAGATACCCCAGCTGAGATCGGTAGGAAGTACTGGACAGTGTTTTCGGGAATGCTAGTCATATCAATTGCCTTAGGGTTTTATGGCTTTGAAATGGCAATGAACAAAGTTAGCGATAATCCAAGCTTAGCAGAAGGCTTAAGCCCTAGCATTGCTGTGTTGCCGTTTACTGATGCCAGCGCGGCCTCCGACCAGATGTATTTAGGCTTAGGGATTCAAGAGGAAATAACAAACAAATTATCCACTTTTGCAGGCATCAAGGTCGCTTCAACCTATTCCGCCACCACCTATGCGGCCAAATATTCCGATACCAAAGAAATTGCCAGGAAATTAAACGTGGCTAATTTACTGACCGGCAGCGTGAGGGTGAACGGCAACAGACTAAAAGTACGAGTCGAGTTTATCAATGCATTAACTTCGGCAGTGATTTGGACGCAGTCTTTCACCAGAGAGATGGTTGATATTTTCGCCATTGAAGAAGAAATCAGTCGTACAGTGGTAAATTTATTGCAGGATAAAGGCTTAGGTGAAGGTGACGTTCTTATGCCAAGCAAAACCCAAAGTAGCTTAGCGTTGCGGCTGTATTTGCAAGCACGAGAAAATTTGCGCTTAAGAAACACTGAGAGCATTTTAAAGGCTAGGGAGTTATTTGAGCAGTCATTGGCAATAGATTCTGAGTATGCAAATGCGCGTTTGGGTTTGGCGCAAACCTACCTGCTGATGGCGAAAGGGCACTCCAGTTTGGGCTCATTAGATCCGGAGGTTGCCAGTAGAATTGCGATCGAAAATGTCAGTGTGATTTTGCCGCGCTATCCAGAGCTTTCTCAAGCGCATGCCACTATGGGCAGAGCTATTGCTTTTGCATCAAGACACGAAGAGGCGATTGAATATTTTGATAAAGCAATTGCACTTAACCCTAGCTACGCAGAAGCATATGTATGGAGATACCTTTCCTTAGATGCATTACAAAAAAGTACCTTAGCCTATGAAAGTCTGGTTAAGGCGTATGAGCTAGACCCAGCATATTTGTTGGTATCGTATAATTATGCACGCGAGCAATACTTGTTTGGTAATATCGAGAAAGCAAAAACCCTATACACTGAAATACTGGATGTACACCCAGAATCTCCGTTATCTCATCGTGGTTTTGCGGAAATTGCTTTTTCACAAGGCGATTTATATGAAACAGCCATTCAATGGGAGCTAGCGCTGCAGAAGTCTCCGAAAAGCGAAGGTTATCGAGAGGCTTTGATTAATGTCATGTTTCAGGTAGGCGCTTATGAGCAAGCCCAAACCTTTATTACAAATAGCGATTATGACGTAAATGTTTTAATAGCGAAGGAAAACTTTACACAAGTTCACAAAACAATGGAGGATACGCTTGCCCTGTATTCAGATGACAAGTGGTACCTTTACGAAGCAGCGTGGTATCAGTATCTATACGGAGAGCCACAGAAAGGTGCTGAGCTTTTGCTAAAAGCCGAGCCACTATTTGCTGAACAAGAGATATTCTTGCAGCCGCTTTGTAACCCTGCCATGGAATTGGCTTATGCTCACCGCATCATGAATGATGAAGAAAACGTTGAGAAGTATCTGAGTGGTTGTGAGCAACTGCTCAATAATGTGACAGAGGCTGGGAAACAAAGCGAAGCTTATTTCTATTTAAATGCCAGAATTTCAGCCATGAGAATGAACTCTCCTGCAGCGGTTCAGGCTTTAAACGACGCCTATGACAATGGTTGGTTAGAACATTGGACTAAGTATGACCCTTTACTAAATAGCATTCGCAATCAGCCTGAGGTGCAAGATGTTTTCGATGAAATTGACAGTGACTTAGCCAAGTTCAAAGCGCAAATTATTTCACATTTTTCAAAATAAAAACAAAAAAAGAGAAGCCGATGTTGGCTTCTCTTTTGCATATTTAAACGCCTGTGATTACATTGAACGCTTGCGCAATCTCAATAATCCGAGCATCGCTAGACTGAATAAACCAAACACATATGGCGTGCTTACCAAAGTTAAGTCAAAGCGCTGAGTCTCAAACTCAAATTGGCGACCAATCTCATCCCATTGATAAAATGTTTCACCGTTGATACCAACACTAAGGTTGGGGTCAAACTTACCAAACACAGTATCTGTTGGTGCGGTGTAAATGGTAATTAAAGCCACTGTATAATCACCCGGCCTCAAATCAAGAGGAAATGTAGTGTCTAAAAACACGTCGACATGACTGTTAGGCACCGTAGAAAAACTGCTAGCATCAAACCGACGGACTTCATCACCAAGCAATGCCCTTGTAAACCCATTGGCATCAACAAAAAAAGTGGTTTCTTCAAAAATACCCCATTGGTAACTCGCGGTAACGCCTAAGTCAGCGCCGTAGAAGTCACCAAATCCTTGAAGTGTAAACGGGTCTTTAAGGTTAAAATTGTATTCACAAACTTGTGGGTCGCACCGTTGGTCGCTAGGTACAGTGACATTGTTGCGATTGCTAAATGGTATGGCCTGAGAGGTTAAGGGGCTAGCACCTTGCGAATTTATTCTTACGGGTAAGTCCACATCTTGTATTAGGCTGGGTGTGCCTACCGGTGCTAAATATCGCGTTTCACCGCCGCCGCCCAGACCGCCTGAAGCACCGCCTCGGATAATTAATTTTGCATTGGCAAAAGATGAAAGAAAAAACAGATTAACCACAATGGCAAAAGCCAATAAGTTGAACGTTTTCATTGATTATCCAAAGTTACTTGAGGGTTGTTTTATTATGCATGCAATTACTATACCTTGGTCTAAGTGTATGAAATGATGAAAGTATTACTTTGGCAAAGGCCGGTACTGTAAAAAAACCTGACAGAATTTAAGAACTTAGCGACGCAAAAAGACTATATGATTCACGCAGCCCGCTAGATAATATTCAAAAATGAAATTCCGGTCTTGCGCTTTATTATTGATAATTACCAAAGTGGATAGATCGTAGCGATGAGCAAAGCAGTAACAATAAGCTTAGCGCGCATTTGAGCAAAACGCAGTTGTTCAAATTGTATACATGCATTAAGAGACTGAACAGGATATATGGACACAAGCATACCTAACTCCCAACAGCTGTGGTTTCTGCCTCTTGGCGGCACCGGTGAAATTGGCATGAACATGAACCTGTATGGGCACAGTCATTCTTGGTTGATGGTGGATTGCGGCGCCACGTTTCAATCTCCCTTAGATCCAAAAGATGACGATAATCCGAGAGCGAAAACCTACAGCGTGGTTGCGCCTGACGCCAGTTTTATTGAAGCCAGAAAAGACAGTTTGTGCGGCATAGTCTTAACTCATGCTCACGAGGACCATATTGGCGCGGTCACTGCTATATGGCCAAGTCTAGGCTGCCCAATATATACCACACCATTTACCGCAGAAGTGCTTCGCAGAAAGTTTTACCAAAAAGGTATGTACGAAAACTTACCTATTGTTGAAGTTGCACAAAACACTACCCTGGACATCGGCCCATTTACGGTTAGCTGGCTGGATATTACGCATTCACTCCCTGAGCCGCAGGCGATTAAAATTACTACCGCCTTGGGCACGATTTTTCATACAGCTGACTGGAAAATTGACCGTCAGCCTGTGCTGGGTAAACCGTTTAACAAACAACTATTCACCGATATGCAAAAAGAGAAAGTATTGGCGATGGTGTGCGACTCTACGAATTCCCTTAAACCTGGGTATTCGGTGTCAGAAAAAGCCTGTGAAAAAGGTTTGGGAAATATTATTAGTCGGGCCAGGGGAAGGGTGGTCGTCAGCTGTTTTGCGAGCAACGTCGCTAGGCTGATCACTTTAGTTACCATCGCCAATCAATCAGGTCGTTATGCGGCGCTATTTGGACGTTCGCTTGAAAATATGGTTAGCGTTGCGAGGCGTTGTGGCTATTGGCCAGACGAGCTAAAGCTGACTCATCGACGTCACATTGGTTACTTACCGGCTCACGAAATTATGATTATTGCCACTGGTAGTCAAGGCGAGCCTCGCGCAGCTTTAAACAAATTAGCTAATAATGAGCATAGAGACTGTGATTTGGAGGAAGGCGATTGCGTCATTTTTAGCAGTATTGTGATACCTGGCAATGAAAAGCCCATTGAAAAAATCATTAGCCGTTTAAAAGAACGTAAGATTGCAGTGTTTCAGTCAGAGCACACAAGCGAAATCATTCATGCTTCCGGGCATCCCAATCAGGGCGATTTGTCAGATATGTATGAATACGTGCAGCCGAAAGTGGCAATTCCGGTGCACGGTGAACAAAAGCATATGATTGCCAATGCCGAAGTCGCAAAATTACAAGGGGTACAAAAACAATTAGTGGGTAAAAATGGCGATCTTTTTATGCTCAAACCCAGTGTGGCGATAAAACGCAAATTCGTTTCTACAGGTCGCATCGCGCTTGAAAAGTAGTAAGCGTTTAGGCAACAATAAGCGAGCAAGCTTCTCCTTTTTTAAGTTAAGTAGTCAATAAATTTGCGGCGAACGAGTGCTAATGGCTGTTTTTACTGGGGTTTTATTGGTCTGAAAGGCCTATTCTTGTATAGAAAAGGCTTTGTGATTGTGTTAAAACTGTAAAATAGCCTGTTGCGTAAGGGAGTACGCTGTCTTTCAGCGAATATTGCATACTTTGTGGTGCTGCCTTTATGCCCGTGACAACGTTTAGTATCCTATCCAAACATATATCCTTAATGGGCCTTGCGCTTGCTTTCTTATTTACGTGCTCATTGAGTTTCGCAGCAGACTACTCCCCCCAAATATTATCACCGCGTTTATCTTATCTCGATACTAATGTAGGCCTATCTCAAGACACCGTCGAAACTCTGCTTATCGATAGTGAAGGCTTTTTATGGATTGGCACTGACGAAGGCCTTGACAGATTTGATGGCCAAAATACCCTCCAAGTGCCCGGCACGGCGGGCTTATTGAATAATAATCCTGTTTTCCACTTATTCGAATATGACGAGCGATACATCATATTATCTACGGGGCATTCTGGCATCGTAAAATTTGACAAGTATAGCGGCGAAACAGAGGTGCTGTTAGCGCGTGGTTATCGATTTGACAATAATTGGCCACAGTATTCTGACGTGATAATCAAAGAAGGCAACGGCGCGATAGTAGTTGCCTTAAATGAAGAAATTTACCGGCTGGATTTGACCACCAATGAGCCTGAGTTATTGCTCTCATTGAGTGATGAACAAATTCAGCAGGGTGAGAGCATTCGTGCATTGTATATATACAGCGGCACCTATTTTATTGGTACTACGGCAAACCTTTGGGCATTCGATCCAATTAGTAAGATGTTGCATCGATTAAACCATACAGATAACGAGAGCGCCAATGCTCGGAATGTGAAAAACCTGTTTTCGCCGAACGGTGGCAAACTTTGGGTGGGCACTGTAGAGGGTTTGTATGAGATTGACTTGCCTGAGTTGATGGGCCATATCTATACCAACTGGGCTGCTCCAGCCATAAAAGTGATTGATCCAGCGCGTAACATTTGGGCAATCGAGTACGTGTCTTCAGAGAATATTTATGTCGGTACCGACATTGGTTTATTCAAGGGATCGGTTGAAAGTGGCGAATTGGAATATTTGTTTGCACTCAATAAACAATATGAGGTGCTGTCACATCCAGATGTGATGGACATTGAAGTAGATGGTATTGGAAATATTTGGATGGGTACTTTCAACAGTGGCGCAATTCACTGGTCTCCCAGCAGTCTGTTGTTCAAAAACGTCTATGCTGCAAGCTACAACGAAGCATCACTTCAATTGAGTAATAATGTGGTGACAAGCGTGCATCAGCATAGTTCTGATTCGCTCTGGCTAGGCACAAACAACGGTTTAAACCATTATCATGTTGAAACTGGTTTAATAGAGCAATTTTTGGTCAATGACATCGGTAATCCAAGCTACAGTGAATCGGATATTTTGCAAATCGATGCGGCATCAGCAGATAGTTTATGGGTTCTAAATGGCAATGGCCTCTCTGAATTTAATATTGAAAGCGGTGCAGTGCTGTCGAATACTCGCTTTGGTGAAGAAATTGACCTTTTGTTTTCTAGCGATGTATTTAGTTTTTTTGCGCAAAATAGAGAGCTTATTTGGATAAGCAATCCGCAAGGTATTTTTAAAATAAACCTAAGAGAGCAAAAAGTCGCTGATATTAAATTTGACGATGAACAAGGGCAAAACGCGAATAGTTTCATGGTCTTATTGGGAATGGATATTCGCAGCAATCAAATGCTGGTTTCAAAAAATGCGGCAGTATGGGGTATTAACCCTGAAAATTTATCATCCCGTTTATTGCATAGCGCGATGAACCAAGGCGCAAATATTTCTACCAGAGCAAGTAGCTGGTTAAGAGATACAAACAACAATGTTTGGGTGTCGTATTTAGGCATTGGATTATTCAAACTCAATGGTACTGACTTCTCTCAGGCCAAATTTTACAATCGCAGTAATCGTTTACCCACCAACATCGTCTATGGACTTGCTTTAGATGCACAGGGCGATATTTGGTTTTCATCTCACTCGGGCATCCACGCATTTAATCCTGAGCAAGAAACGGTGCAAAGTTTTGGCTTTGTGAACGGCTTGTCTTCGTCTGAATTTAATGAAGGCGCAAGTGAAGTGCTTGCTGACGGCAGGCTTATCTATGCTGGAAATCTTGGTTTTACCGCATTCAACCCTATGCAATTAAAGTCTCATTATACCAACAAATTGGGCGCTCCTATTATCACCGAAATCGCGCTTGCTTCTCGTACTTTGCAGTTGCCTTTTACTAATTTAGATGGGCAAAGCATTGTACTTGAGCCCGACGACATGGGTTTAACCTTAAAATACAGCATGCTCAATTTTGAACAGTCACACTCAAATCGTTATCAATACCGAATTATCGATGGCGGTCGGGTTACAAGGTATCCGTCGGTAACATCCAGCGAAATCTTAATACCAGCCTTAGCACCAGGCGATTATGTTATTGAAATTCTCAACGCGAATTTTGATGACGTGGATGCGGCAAAAGCATCTATTTACCTGAAAGTGAAGTATCCAGCACATGTGTCACCCGGTGCAATATTGTTTTATATCGTCGTGTTTTTGCTGCTCACGTCTATTTATATGTGGCGACGTCACAAGACTCAGAGGGTAATTTTTGAAGCGAATCGCAAAGTGGCTGAGTACAACAGCCGTCTTACCTCTGCCCTTAGAGCCAGTAATGCAGATATTTGGGAATGGCAAAGCGACATAAACACCCTGTCGGGAACGCGTTTAATCGCTGAATTGGGTCTTATTTATGAGTCTATTGACTTTCATGAATATGCTGAGCTGATCGTCCCTCAAGACCGCCAGAATTATCTGAAAAGTTGGGAACGCTTCACACTCAGCGGTACAGAAAATCAATTGGATGTGACATATCGCATAAAAGGCGCGCAAGGCCAAACGCTTTGGTATCGAGATGTGGGTAGTTTGAAGTTTTTGCAAAACGGTGAAAAAGCGGTAAGTGGAACTTATACCAACTTAACTGAAACGCTTGCAGCAAAAGAAAAGTTAAAAGTATTTGGTGAGGCGTTTAATCACACGCGTGACTGGGTACTGATTATTGACAAGAACTCAAAACCTATCGCGGCTAACCCATCCTTCATGCAAGCATTTGGTATCGATTCGCGCCGACCACTGTCAAGACAGATAAAACGAATCAATAAGGAATATGAGTCAGAGTTAGCCTTACTGTTAAATCAAATGAGCAGCTTAAAAGCATCAGAAAGATGGAAAACCGAAGCGAATGTGATTATTAAGAAAAATCCGATGACCTTATTGGCCGACATTAAAGCCATTCCACAGCACGATAATCAACTTGAGATAGACTATTACTTGTGCATCTTTACTGATATTACCGATCAGATACTGGCGCAAAAAGAACTGCAAAAACTCGCAAGCTATGATGTGTTGACAGGTTTAATTAACCGAACATTGCTAATAGAGCGCATCAAACAGGCGATTCACTATTCAAAGCGTCATCTCGATAAATTAGCGGTACTGTTTATTGACCTCGATCGATTTAAACCGATAAATGACAGCTTTGGGCATGATTCAGGAGACAAGGTCCTGATTGAAATCGGTAATCGCCTAAGTGCTAAATTTAGAGGGCAAGATAGTGTAGCTCGCATAGGCGGCGACGAATTTGTCGTTGTACTCAATGAAATAAAAGACAAAGAAGCATTAGCAAGCATGACGCAAGAAATTTTAAAGTTAATTGCGAAACCGATTTCACTTGGCTTTCAAAACGTCAATGTTTCTGCAAGTATTGGCATAGCGATATACCCTGACCATGCTGCCGATGCCGAAAATTTAGTGCGCAATGCCGACATTGCGATGTATTCGGCAAAATCGAAAGGTAGAAATAATGCGGAGTATTTTATCAATGCGATGAACGATCAGGCGCATGCCAATATGCTCTTAGAAAATCGTATTAAAGCGGCAGTTGAAAAACGTGAATATATTAATTTTTACCAGCCGATCGTGGACCTGAGCACAGGTAAAACTGCGGGCTTTGAACTGTTGCTCAGATGGTTTGATGAGGGTAAAGCGATTTCCCCAAATGTGTTTATTCCGCTGGCAGAGCAAATTGGCTGTATTTTAGAAATGACCGATATTGCGATTGAGCGCGCACTCGAAGATATGGCGCAATGGCAACACAAAGGTTTTGATGGTTACGTTGCGATTAACTTATCGGCGAAGCATTTTAATCAAACGTTTAAGCCATCTACTATTCTTGGGTTACTAAATAAGCATAATTTACCAGCAAGTTGCTTACGTTTTGAAATAACTGAAAACCTGCTCATGGAAAACAGTGAAATAAGTATTCAATATATGAATGACTTGAGAGGTTTAGGATTTAAAATTTCATTGGATGATTTTGGAACCGGTTACTCATCTTTGCGATACTTAAAAGACTTTCCCATAGATGTGCTCAAGCTTGACAAGTCTTTTGTTGATGATGTCACCGAAGACGGTTCGACGCAGTCTATTATTTATTCAACGCTGGTGATGGCTGAATTGCTTGATTTAGACACTGTTGCCGAAGGAATTGAGACCGAAGAGCAACTTGCATATTTCAAAGGAAGCAAATGCAAATTGGTGCAGGGATTTTACTTTTCGAAGCCCATTGGATTTGAAAAAACCTTCGGCATGCTCGATAAAATATGGTTTGACCCAACATTGAATGTGCCCAAAAACGTCTTTGATATGAAGCTTAAAAACAAAAAGTAAGGGGTTTTTAGGATGCTTTTTGTCGAAGGTTTTGAAGGTTTTACCTGCGCTGTTTTGGGTTAACACAGAAAAAACTGCGAAACTATAATGAAAAATCAGTTGTTAATCTTGACCAATGTTGCATTATTATCAACATGTGAATTTAATGTAAAATTTAAGATTTTGGAATGGATATGCCTTTAGACAATGTAGATGCCGTTAACTCGGACGTAATAATCTCTCCGCTCACCATGCTTTATAAGTGGGAAACCGAGCAACCAAACCAACATTATATGACGCAACCTATCACTGGTGGCCAAGCTCGTACTTACACATGGGGGCAAACCGCTGCTGAAGCGCGCAAGGTTGCCGCAAAGCTGCAAAGCTTAGGATATGCGCCTGGAACTCGTATTGGAATATTAGCCAAGAATACCGCAGAGTGGATAATTACCGACCTTGGCATCATGATGGCAGGTTACGTATCGGTGCCTATTTTCGCCACGGCTGGCACCGACACGATTTCTTATGTACTAGAGCATTCAGAGTGCCCACTGCTGTTTATCGGCAAGTTAGATGGCACCAGCGCAGTAAAAGAAGTGATCAAAGCCAAGCCTGACTTAGTTACTGTGAATTTTCCTTATCCTAATTTACCGGGCGCGCATGCTTGGGAAGAGTTTACAAATATTGAGCCCATGACTAGCAGTCCAGTTCCAGACATGAACGAAGTTATGACGATCATTTATACATCCGGCAGCACTGGGCAGCCAAAAGGTGTAGTGCATACTTATCAAACGGTTTGTTGGGCCGCTCAAAATTCTTTGAATGCGCTGACTGTAACGAGTCAAGATCGCATAATGAGCTACTTACCGCTTGCTCATATTACCGAGCGTGTATTAGTGGAATTAGCGAGTTTCTATTCGGGTATGACATTGGCATTTGTCGAGTCTCTAGAAACATTTGCTCAAGATGTAAAAACCTGTCAACCAACATTGTTTATCTCGGTGCCTAGACTTTGGACAAAATTCCAAATGGGTGTGTTAGCGCAGATTCCGCAAAAGAAACTGAATTTCTTATTAAGCATTCCATTTGTTGGTAAAAAAGTGGCTGCGAAGATACGCGACGGCTTAGGATTGGGCTCGGCAAGACTTTGGGCTTCAGGTTCAGCGCCGCTTGCTCCGGCTACTATCGAGTGGTTTAGCAAAATAGGCATTCATATTTCAGAAGGTTGGGGGATGACTGAAAACTGTGCATACGGAACAAGCAGTGTGCCTTTTAGAGCCGACAAAATTGGCTGTATCGGACGCGCCTATGACGGGGTTGAAATCCGTATTTCTGAACACGGAGAAATTCAAGTCAATTCGCCGTGCAATATGATTGCTTATTACAAAGACGATGAGAAAACCAACGAAGTGTTTACAAGCGACGGTTGGTTATGCACCGGTGACAAAGGCGAAATTGATGCTGATGGTTACGTGCGCATTACCGGTAGATTAAAAGATATTTTTAAAACAGAAAAAGGCAAATACGTCGCGCCTGCGCCGATTGAATCCAAAATCATGGAAAATGCGATTGTTGAACAGGTATGTGTAACCGGCACTAACCTACCGCAGCCTATTGCCTTGCTCGTGTTATCTGAAGACGCGCGTAAGCAAAATAAAGATGAAATAAGTGAATCACTGACAGAGACCTTAAAAGCCTTGAATGCAAGCTTAGAAAGTCATCAGCGTTTAGACAGAATTGTGGTCTTTGCCCAAGAATGGTCAATTGAAAATGAGCTGCTTACACCCACGCTTAAAGTAAAGCGCCATGTTATTGAAGAGCGTTTTAAAGATGTCATATTAGGCACTTACGATCAAAAAATAATCTGGCATAGCGCTTAAGATTATTCGGCTTTACCATCAAAAAACGGACCATGTGTCCGTTTTTTATTGCCTGCTCGATAAAAGACAAGCAATGCTAGCTGCAGACCAACAAAGAATAAATCTTTATCCCGATAAAATAATACAGGCCTTCGGCAGTCATCGTGATCAAAGTTAGAAATAGCAATGAGCTCAATTTCTTTGACGCGCAATTTAAGTAGCTCTGTTTTGTTGCAAGCAACCGCCATATAGCAATGAAACATAAGTTGATATTGGGGTGCCATTAGTTCAATGATTGAAAGTGCTTCTTTGTGAAAGCACAGTCGCCGCTCTATTTCTCACCGCATCAGGTAGGAACATTAACATCCCTTGCGAGGATGTACTTATGCATAAACACAATGGCGCACAATGCCAAGTTCTGTGTAGATGAGGTCACTTCTCGATTGACGGCAAGGTGTGTCACAAATTGTGTGACCTCCTGTTCGTCGAGGTCTTTAGGGTGACGTTTCTTGTTAAACAAAATAAAACGCTTTATCCATAACAGATAGGTTTTTTCGGTTTGTATTGAATAATGCTTTGTTCTCATGACATGACGAATGCTTTCTAAAAATGGTGAATTAGCCACTGTTGACTCCTTTTTGTATGGTGTGGTTACTGAAAATGTTTAGTAAACCGCATTTTACAAAAGTGACAACAGACCTATAGGCCAGTTTATGCCTGCACTTAAGGCTAGATTAGACCGTGTGGTTACGATGCACGCATAGTATCCACACTGATTTAGTTGCTACTTTAGTCTAGCTTATTGTTTTTGTTGTATTTCTTACAAAGCGACGAGCGGGGTTACTATGCATGCATATTAAGCGCATAAAAAATTGTAGAAATTATCACCGGTAAAATAGTAAGCTATTAAAAATAATGAATTATAAAGGCTATGTGAAATGAGGCTATCTCGTTGTTAAAATGCGGTCTGCATAATATTAAAGCGTTAGGCAGCTACAAGGAAGTATATGAAATTTACTAAGTACTTTGAGGCAACAAGAGCTCGGCCTGACAGAGCTTCAATCCGACTCGAGTGGATAGAGTTTGTTGTAAGTTATGCTCCCCATGGCTTTGTGCAATCGGACGGCCGAATTAGAAAATGGGCCCAAATAGCGGATGCTGAAAATAAGTATTTAAGGGTAGTCTTGCTTGAAGATGGTGAGACAGTACATAATGCTTTCTTTGATAGGAGATTTAAACCATGAAGATGAGCTATTTCGACGATTCAGACACGCTATACATTGAGTTTAAGTCTACTGATATCGTTGATACCAAAGATTTAGACGAAAACACTACACTTGACCTCGATTCAAATGGTGATGTTGTAGCCATAACTTTAGAGCACGCCAGTAATAGAACTGATATTGGCCAGATAACACTTAGTGGAATCGCAGCCTAATAAAGTATTGAACACGGACGGAGTAATTCAGGTGGCTGTTTTGCAAAAAGCCTCAAAACAGCCACCAGAATTACTCCGCCGGTCAATACGGCGTTATAAGCACTCTAAAGAATAATGGACGCTCAGACTAAAAAGGAATTACGAGGCTTAAAAATGGTTGCCTTTGGAATGCCGATAATGTTGTTTATCGGAGTTGTTTTTTTTTGGTGGTCATATCTGGTGGGCAAAGAAGTTGTCAAATCCAGTCATAAAAATTCTTGGGTCTGGTGAAGCGACAGCGACCATTTGTGGTATCTCTATTGATAAGCCTCAGAGTTTGACAATTTCTTTTGATGAAATTACTACGAATAAAACCTCTGGTTCACATCCATTAGGTTTAGAAATTTTTGTTGTTAAAACAGCAGAGGAGTCTTATATTTTGCAGTTAGGACAAGACTCTCGCGATAGACACTTGTTTTGGATTTATCCTGAAAGTGGTCAATTAAATACAATAGTTGGGGGCTTTATAAAATCCGAATATCTGGAAGAGTACTATGCTAGGTGCAAATGAAGGTGCTTATAACAAATCAATCAATTCGCTTCGCTGGGACGGCCCTCCGCTCCGCCCATTATTGAAGTGTTGAGGATGTAGAAAAAACTAAGTAACAAAATGGGTTTAGAAAGTTCTACAATTAACGCACAAAAAATGCGCATGCACGTGAATTTCAGATAGGAAAAAGCATTGAACTTTAAAAATAATCAACACAGAACGCCGTCTTATTTTTACGTTTTGTTTTTTCTACAGTCTCGTTAGCTACCCATCAAACTGAAAGGAAATTTATGAAATTCAAGGTTTTAATCACTATTGTTTTAATGTTAAACGCTTTAAATTCTTTTGCTTATCAGAAAGAAATAGACAAATTTTTTAAACTCTATGAAATGGGAAAAGTTACAGAGGCTGTAGATTCAATATATTCTACTAACAAATGGATGACTCAGAAAACAGATGATATCCAAAATGTTAAAACTCAATTGCAGAACTTACAGGCTTTAGTCGGTGAGTATCATGGAAAAGAAGAGTTAGGTTCTGAGGAATTGAAGGAAAGGCTTATTTACGTCTCATACTTGGCAATGTTTGAACGACAACCAATTCGACTAGAGTTTGTATTTTATCGTCCACAAGAAGATTGGATAATATATTCATTTTCATTTGATGACACCATAGATGACGAGTTAGAAGACTTTTCAAGGAAAAAAATAATTGGGTGGATGGAAGGCAGTTAACAAAAAGTTGAAGGCGGATAAAAACAAGATCGGTTTTCGCCGCTTAATCGGGTGTTGGTGTAATTCATGAGACTACTGTTGATTTGCACCCTAAAGGCACCAC
>NZ_JBGIYY010000013.1:0-148496 GCF_041380235.1 Glaciecola sp. SC05 | reverse complement strand
CGAAAAACCTGAGGTATTGGCTAACTGACCATATTCATCCTCGGTGCTCGCAGGTAAGGTTTGTAGCGTAAATACTTTTTGACCTTGTTGTGGTCCCATAGCAATGCGATAGCTTACGGAAGCCCCCACCCAGCAGGGCTTGCAACTGCAATAGACTATCTTTATCATCAATAGGTAAGTTAAGAAAACTGTTTTCTATGTCGCGCTCCACTAACCCCACTTTCTCCAAATAGTTGGCAATGCGACAGCTAATGGTGTGTACTAGCTCCACCATGTCGCTATGGGACGGCGCTTTGATGCGTGTAAAAGTCGTGCCACCCCATGGATTTTCGCTAATCGCGCCTTCTAAGAACAACATGTGGAAATGGATGTTCAGATTAAGGGCACTGCCGAACCGCTGAATAAGGGTAACTGCTCCAGTTTTCGCTTGTTTGTTGGTAAAACCTGCTTTGTTCACAATGTGCGTGGAAATGGCGCGATGAATGATTTGCATCACTTTGCTCAATTCACTTGGGTTTCTTGCTAGCAATAGCCGAAGTGGAATGGGTAAGCTTAAGACCCACTGGCGAATTGGATAACCAAGTAATACATCATCTACAAGAAGCGCGGCACTTTCTGCCATTCTTCTGGCTCCGCAGCTAGGACAGAAACCTCTGCGTTTACAGCTAAAAGCAACTAACTTCTCATACTTGCAGTCGCCACATACCACGCGTAAAAAGCCGTGCTCTAGTCGACCACAACGCAAGAACTCATCGAACTCACGCTCAACATACTTGGGTAAATACTTGCTAAGCCCTCATAAAGAGTATGAATGTCGTTTACTCTTTTCACGTTCTTGTCTATTCTGGTTTTTTAAGCTGATATATTAAGGTTGCCTCTTGCTGCTCAGGCGAATAACTCAACATGTGAAAGACCAAAACTGGTTTGCCGTTGCACTCGACTTTACGATTGTGGTGGTAGGTATTTTGATTGCGTTTCAAATCACCCAACGGAATGAGGCGCAAAAAGATAACACCATTTATGAGCAAGCTCGTACTCGCGTGATACATGAGGCAAACGTGAATTTAGCCTTTGCAAACGACTTTATTGACCACGCACTTAAATATCGTCAATTTGCAATAGACGCGATTGAGCAAATAGAAAGTTGTAATACAACCTCCGATTCAGATCAGCAACTTATGAGCACCATTGAAAAACTATGGTTTGCTTTAAGCGTTGATGTGCAAAGTGATGCGAGCAATAACATGCTGAGCTCAGACGAGTTTCTCGATAATCTTTCTGTGATAGACAGAACAAGTTTGTCTACATATAACCGCAAGCTCAAGCGCATCGTTGAAAGCGTAAATTTTGAATCTGATTATTTAATTGAGAAAGGAGTTGATTTAGATATCCAGATTTTTACGCGAACCACTGACGTAAAGTGGGGTAGCGGATTTTCAGGTTTTAAGCTCAATGTGAGCTTTAAAGAAGCCTGCCAAGACCCAGAGCTAAGAACTCTGCTGTTTGTCCGCCATGACCATGTTACTTATCAGTTAGGCATGGCCGAGGCACTTCAACAAGCTTCACAAGAGGTATTAACGGCATTAGAGAATTAACAAGTGTGCTACGCTAGCATATATCCTAAACCTTAGGCGCTAGCCATTTCGAATAGTCAGGCCTTTATGCATAAACTCAAGGCTTTCAATCCCAAGTTCATTATTGTGCGTGCTCTTGTCGAGGCACTTGATTTTACGAGTATGAGTAAAACANTCGAGGCACTTGATTTTACGAGTATGAGTAAAACAAACGCTATACGCTACCCTTCGTTACAGCTGGCATTTAGTTTGGCTATATGTTCGTTGCCAAGATGATTTAGGCATTTTGGCAAATTGAACAGTTTTCATTGTATGGTCTTTTCAAGTCTTTGGTATAGCAATAATGGAATTTGAGCGCATGTTGCCCTACCATTTCAGGATCTATTTCTTAGTATCTTATTTTGCTTATTGTCTACGCCCCAAAGTTGAAGTCGCGTTGAATATATTGCGCGCAGTAATCCCTAAAAGATTGACTGCGCTTTTTATGATTTAGGAATTAAGCGCTTAATTCATTAAACAGTGCTTCGAATGAAATATGCGTGTCAATATCAACGGAGCGCTTAATTAAACGAGCAACATCTCTAGCAGAAATTAGCCCACGAATTTCATGGTTCTGACGATCTATAACTAAGCAATGCTGTTGATGGTTATGCTTTTGTGTTTCTAACACGTCTTCTATTGTCGCCCTACTAAGATCCTTAATATCAAAACACTTTAGAGTCTCTCGGGGGTGCATAAAGTCACTGACCAAGAGTTCATCTCGAGATGTGTTTTTGTCGACCTTCTTCAAGATATTTTCTTCAGAGAGATCATACAGGCTAACTATGCCAATAAACTTCTTGTTTTTATCAAGCACTAGCTTCATTTTAACGTGCGAGCGTTTCATCAAATTCTCAAGGTCCAGCGCTTTAACGTTAGCCTCGATTACCCGAGGGGTGTGTTGACGAAAATCGGTCAAAATACTTAAAGCGGGTGTTTTTCCTGAAATAGAATATTGTTCTTCAGGCCACACTAAGGTGTCGATTGACTCTGTATTGTATAGGTTTAACGATTTCATGGGGACTTCCTTTAATTCTTTAATAACTGACTAGATACAGACTCACGGCTTACGTTTGGGGTGTAAGAACACATGAGTTTGATGATATAACTATCGATTGCTTGGCTAAGCTGCTATGCAAAGCCAGAGTAAGTTAAATAAAGCGAAAAGGTGGTGCGCGGATGTTAAATGCGGTTTGTTGCAGTAATATAGGCTGTTCAACCACAAAGACGTAATCAGAATATACATTTTCTGCCAGAATATGAGGCTCAGAAGAGCTCGCTATATCATAATCAAAAGAGGCGTTTTCAAAGGTGACCCATGCGCTATTGTCTCTATCATTACTAGCCTGAGCAGCAAGGTTTTCGTAATGCTGACTAAATAACTTATCTGCGCCACTCAGTAGCACAGTAAAAGCTATTATTAGCGTCAGCAGTAGTTTGTTCAAAATGGCGTGCCTGTTTTCGTTTGCTCTTTGAATATATGCTTATTTGCAAATAAATCAATATGATTAATTCGCATCAAGGATGCAGAGCCCGTTTTCTATTGTAAGCAAATGTATTTGCTTTCGTTCTTATCAAAGGCTTTATTTCAAACTAGTCTAATTGATTAAAATTCACAGACTGTTGCGCTTGCAAAGGCTAAACCTTGTTTGTCGTAAGCAGCTTCTCCGATAAAGTGTGGATAGATGGTATCTCCCTGCCAAGCGATATCATTACCATGAAAATCAATAAAACATGGTGCACCGTTAATCAGCTCTGAAAAGTCATTTGCGTCTAAATCAGGATGAATCATGGCTGAGCGTTGCCCGTTAGTGTCAACTGGATAAGGGACTTCTGCCAGAAGTCTAAATGCTTGAATGGCGCTTAACTCTTTAATGCCGTGGGTATTTACAGATTCAATATAAGCTAAAATATGTTCGGTCATTTCTACCGTCTCTTGAAATACTTTAGCTCTCAATGCACCTTGTGCTTGCGGACCAACTTCTACCATCACACTGCGTTTGCCGACGGTACAAAAGTAAGGGTGCTGAAGATAGGGAATATGGTCTTCTACTAAGATGTTTGCGCTCGGCATGTTTGTTTTAACGTAGCGAGCTAAGTTGCGATTAAAGGCATCGCTTTCAAGCACGATTAGCGTTGGGCCCATTGCACTAGTTGTGTTATGAATATCAATGATAAAGTCAGTCTTAGGTGCTGATTTTGGACCAAGCTGTTGATTTAACTGCTGCGCTAGCGCGGTCTCACAATTAAGGCTCGTTGACCCCTGATTTTCTTGCAGTTTATTGAGAACGAACTGTCGATTTAAGTCCTCATCAATGAAGCGAGTACGAGCCTTGATAGACGCCTGATTAACTAAAAGGAAGGCTAATTCGGCACTCGGAATTAATTTGCGAATGGCGCCGTCGTTTCTCAGCCAATGATTGACCGCATATACACCCGATAACTCGTTACCATGGGTGCCGCCACAAATAGTAATAGTTTTATTTTTCATGATTTAAAAAAGTCGTCTGGTTGTTCACTCAGCAAAGCCTCGATGTCTTCAATATCAATATTAATTGGATTTTGCTCGTTAATGTTTGCGCCAGATGGCAGGCGGTTTTCTTCGGCTGCCCACTGACCGAGGTCGATAAGTTGACAGCGTTTTGAGCAAAAGGGCCTGAACGTTGAGCTTGTCTTCCATACTACATGGGCTTTGCAGCTTGGACAGTTTACGGTTGTTGTCATAGGGTAGAAGTTCTTAATCAGTTAATGGAATATAGTTATAAATTTAGCAACTGGCTATTTCAAAATCGATGTTCTGAGCTATTGCACCCGTTGTGCCTTCAGCAGGGGTTAACATCATAAATTTGATGCCGTATCGATATTTGTTGCCGCTGAGCACTGGATAATATCCTTTGGTATTGTCACACTTAACACGAATAAGCTCCATTTTGTCTTCAACATTTCCTTGATAAAAGCCATTCTTTGCCGTTACCGAAATATAACGCCCTCGCTCTCTCAAAAATGACAAGAGCATACCAATACTGCTTTCAACTAAATGCAAATGCGCTCGCCATGTTTCAATATGTGATTTACGCATATCTTCGGGTTGTTTTAACCAACAAAATAAACTCGGCAGATCGAAACTAGTGGCGCCGCCAGGGATCGAAAAACGCTGACGTATGTTATTCAGGAATTTTTCATCACGGATACCTGAGCCTAACTTTTTGTTCTTTTTAAGTTCGGTACTAAGGGAATGCAGAGTTTGCAAAGCCTGCTCTAAAGCTGAGCTATCTATATCGGGGTGTTGCGACCAATATTTCAAGTTCTTTTCTTGGACGTCGATGTCTCTGACAAAGTCGGTACGCAAATCGAGGCGTTCAATTAAGTCAATTAAATCAAACAGTACATCAAAGAAATATAGATACTGGAACTCAGTATTGGCAAACTTCACTTCATTTAATTGCTGGAACAATTGCTCGAGTCGCAAGTAGTTTCGCACTTTTTCACCAAGCGGAAATTCGTATAGTGCGACGGTCATAGAATGTTCCTTTTCTGTTGGTATTGCATTAGCGTATGCTTGCAAGCGACAGGTACTGCTGATGCAAGCGATTAACCTGTTGAATTAACTCACTCTTATCTTTGCTATTGTTGACTACATCGTCAGCAACTGCAAGCCTCTGTTGACGAGTACATTGATTTTGCATGATGGCTTTGATGGTGCTTTCGGTATTTTGTTGTCCACCAACAGCGTGATTGTCTCTATTTGTGGCGCGCTGGAGTTGTACTGATTCCTCCACGTCGACTACTAAAACGCGGTTGACCATAGACATAAGATTATTTTCGACTAGCAGCGGAATAGATAGTATGGAATAAGGTGAGGAGGCCGAGCTGCTTTGCAATAGCATTTGCTCGCGGATCAGAGGGTGCAAAAGATTATCGAGCCACTGTTTGTCTGGTGGATGACTAAACACTCGCTGGCGCAAGTTCGCTCTATCTAACTCCCCAGATGGCAAAATAACTGAGTCGCCAAAATGAGCTTGAATGGATTTAAGACCAACACTACCCGGAGCAACCACTTCCCGAGCGATAAGATCAGCGTCGACGACCACAATGCCTTTTTCGGCAAATAAATCGGTTACGGTGGTTTTGCCGGAGCCAATACCACCCGTTACTCCTACAACAAATTGACTCATATTCGTAATCTAAGCACCATAACAAAAGGGTGCTTATCATACGCAATATTCGGGCGCTGTGCGAGTACGCTTAACTTACAATAAAGTTGCTATGTACCAATCAGCGATAGCGTCGCCATAGAGCATGGTTAGGAACCCTGCAGCGGCTAAATAGGGACCAAAGGGTATGGCTAAGGTTCGGCCCTTTTTTTGTATTATCATCAGGGCAATACCGACGACAGCGCCGACGGCAGAAGAAAGTAATATTACGATTGGAAGATGTTGCCAACCCACCCACACCCCTATTGCGGCTAGTAGTTTGAAATCACCAAAACCCATACCTTCTTTACCGGTGGCCAACTTAAAGAGCCAATAGACTGAAAACAAAGACAGGTAGCCTGCAATGGCACCCAATACTGAATCGACGAGGTGCGATGGTTCAAATATAGTAACAGTCAGTAGCCCTAACCAAAGAAAAGATAGGGTGAGCGTATCGGGTAAGAGCATCTCATCTATGTCAATGAAGGTCATGGCTACCAGTAGCCACGTGCCGACTATAAATGCCAAGGTGATCGGCGCATAGCCAAGTTGCCAGGCAGCAAGCGCACTTAACAGGGCAGTTAGTAATTCAATTGCGGGGTAGCGCATCGAAATTGAGGTTGCACAAGCGCTGCACTTGCCGCGTAAAAACAGCCAGCTCAATACCGGTATATTTTCCCAAGCCCGAATGCCGTGGCCGCATTTTGGACATTTTGAGTCAGGCTTTACGAGGTTAAAGGTCTCGCCACTATGAGGGTAAGATTCAGGATCGGCGTCTGGGTGCTGATATGCGTATATTTCGGCTTCCCATCCCCGCTTCATCATTACGGGTATACGATAAATAACGACGTTCAGAAAACTCCCTACTAACAGGCTTAATACAAATGTAAAACCAATAAAGAATGTGGGAGAGTTTTCAATTAACGCTAGCATGTAAATATCCTGCATAGTTTCGTTGTGCCTTTCATTATTACTTATTTATAAATAACAACAAGCATATGTCGACTTATTACTAGTATTAACGGCATAAAAAAGGCTTGCATGAGGCAAGCCTTGGATTTTCTACTTATGATCTTATAAATTTTAGATTACCGAGCCCATGTTAAAGATTGGGAGGTACATCGCAATGATTAGGCCGCCGATGACAACGCCTAATACTGCCATTATCATGGGTTCTAAAAGTGCCGTTAATCCGTCGACCATGTCGTCGACTTCGGCTTCATAAATGGTCGCAATTTTGCCAAGCATACTATCTACAGAACCTGACTCTTCGCCAATTGCTACCATTTGAATAACCATTGGGGGAAAGACCTTGGATGAGCGCATTGCAGTGTTCATTTGAATGCCGCCTGCCACCTCTTTTTTAATCAGCATGATAGCATCGCGAAATATTGCGTTTCCTGAGGCCCCTGCTGCAGAGTCAAGGGCGGCGATAAGCGGAACACCCGCTGCAAAGGTAGTTGACAAAGTACGGGCGAAACGGGCGACAGCAGCCTTCTTTAGTATCTCACCAATCGCTGGGATTTTTAGAATCTTTGCGTCAATCGAATCTCTTAGGCTTGGAGAAGCCCTATGAGCCCTCACAAAGAGCATGCCAGCGGCGACTAAACCGCCCAATATGAAAATGCCATAAGATTGCACAAAATTCGATAACCTTAGTACCATTTGTGTGAACGCAGGAAGTTCAGCTCCAAAACCAGAGAAGATTTCTTCAAACGTTGGTACAACATAGATTAAAAGAATTACTGTAACGATTAGCGCAACAACTAATACCGCTATTGGGTAAAACATGGCTTTTTTGATTTTTGATTTAAGCGCTTCAGCTTTTTCTTTATATATCGCAATTCGTTCGTATATTGTTTCTAGGGAACCAGACTGTTCGCCGGTTTCCACTAAATCACAATATAAATCGTCAAATTGTAATGGAAATTTTCTCAGGGCAGAGTTGAACGGATTACCCGCTTTTACATCTTCTGTTATGGCAGCCATCATTTTACGAACCGAAGGCTTGGTGCTACCTTGTCCAATCATTTCGAGCGATTGAATTAATGTTACCCCAGCGTTGAGCATAGTGGCAATTTGCCTGGATAGCAGTGTAACATCTTGCGCGTTGGCTTTCTTGTCGCCAAAAGAGAAAAGAGGTTTGGGCTGTTTCTTTACAGATTTGGCCGAAATACCCTGACGACGCAACATGTTTTTGGCTTCAAGTACAGAGCCGGCAGAAATTTCTCCTTTGGCTTTTTTACCAGCGCGGTCTGCGCCCTGCCAAATAAAGGTTTCAATTGCTTTAGACATAATTTGCCTCTATATCAACATGGTTTTAGACAAAAAAGCCCAGCATAACTGGGCTATTATCTTGGTAGATATTTTGACGCTTACTAGCTACACAATGTTGCTGGTGTGCAAGTCTCAGTCCAACGTAAACCGTTGTTTGATGCAGCAACTGGTGTCAATACATAAGTTGCAGCGTTGGACCCGCCGATAGTTACACCAGTTTTTGATGTTGCAGTAATAACACCTGCTGCAGTCGTTACGCCTACTTCATTAGCAGATGCAGCAATTGTAGCTGGTACACCATTGGTCGCTTGTGTACAGTTAGCAAACGCGCCGCCATTTAGCTGTGAACAAACTTCAACGGCTGACTTTGCCGACGCTGTCGCATTTTTCAGTTCAGAGAATCGCGCTGAGTCGATGTAGTTATTGTATGCTGGCAACGCGATCGCAGCCAAAATACCGATGATTGCTACAACAATCATTAGTTCGATTAAGGTAAAACCTTTTTGAGCAGATTTAGTAAATTTAGACATGGTCATTTTCCTCTAGTGCGTGCAAACGCGTTCATAGTTTAAAGTTAAGCAAGTTAATATTGGCTGAAAAAGACTTTAGTGACTCACACTTGCTTCCCAACCTTGAGTCCGAGTATAAAACTAGTCAGTTGGTTGTGAAGTATGCAGTTACATACCTAAGTGTAGGTTTGCACACAGCATGTCCGATGATGTCCTTATAAGTTGATTGTTAACGGTATGAAATCAATCAATTAATAACGACAAATCCAGAGCTTTAACATGCTTCGTTAGAGCGCCAGACGACACGTAATCTACACCGGTATCTGCTAATTCAAGCAGTCTTTTGTCAGTAATATTGCCTGAAACTTCAAGTTTACAACGACCGTCAGCAATTGTTACTGCCTCTTGGACTTGTTTGGCATTGAAATTATCAAGCATTACTATATCGGCGCCTGCGAGAATAGCTTGATGGAGTTCGTCGATGTTTTCTACTTCTAGTTCTATCGTTTTACCCGAATCCATGGTGCGTGCTCTTTCAACTGCTTTTTTTATACTGCCACAGGACCGTATGTGATTCTCTTTTATCAGGAACGCATCATATAGGCCCATACGGTGGTTTTCACCGCCGCCGCAAACTACAGCATATTTTTGTGCTTGTCTATATCGAGGTATGGTTTTTCTAGTATCTAGCAATTTTGTTATACTTTTGGCTAATAACTTTGTATAACAATGGGTTACTGTTGCAGTTCCGCTTAAAAACTGCACAAAATTCAAGGCTGTGCGTTCGGCGGTCAAAATAGCTCTGGCATTCCCCTGTATTGTCACGAGCACATCATTTGCCTTGATTTGTTCCGCATCATTTTTTAACCATTGAATATTTAGCGTCGGGTCTATCTGCAGAAAGGCTTCGGTCGCCCACTGCTGGCCGCATAAAATACCGTTTTCTCTAGTAATTATTTTGGCGGTAACCATTGTTGTAGGATCAATCAAACTCGCCGTAATATCATTTTCCGGATGCAGGGAGCCGCCTAAGTCTTCAATCAGTGCTGAGCGCACATCGTCAGTAATGTTTAGTGAATATCCTGTTTGCATATCATCTTCAATTTTATGGAATTGGCGCTATTCTAATCAGTCAGCTTGGTTGGTACTAGGCTTGTGAGGCAATTCTTTTTCAAAAGGCAAGTTTAAATCATTGAACCTTTATTAGAAGCACATATACTAAACCTTGGCTTACTTATTGGATGGGTTCATTGTGACGCTTTTTTCCTTGTTGATCGTAATGGCGCTAGAGCGAGTTACGACAAAGTCTAAACACTTTCATATCGCGACGCTTGCGGAGCAATATTTTGATTTTTTGATCGACAAAAAATGGCTCAAAAGTGATGTAAGTATGCTTGCGGTCATCGTACTGGCAATTATTCCAAGTTTAGTTGCGTACTTATTAATAGTTTTGTTGCCATCGTTATTGGTGTTTTTTATTCAGCTATTAGTGCTTTGGGTGTGCCTTGGTTGTCCAGTCACTAGGCAAACATACAAGCGATATTTACAGGCAGCTCATCGCGAAGACTTTCAAGCCTGTTCCCTCCATAGTATGTCTTTTGGCAATGAAGGTGGGCAGCTCTCGACGGTTGGTAAGCAACTGGTGTTAGTGAATTATCGACAATACGCATCGGTTATCATCTTTTTTATCGTGCTTGGAGTCCCAGGTGTTGTATTTTATTCTTTGATAAAAGAATGGGTGCTATTCGAAAAGCGTCAAAGTAAACAGTCAAAGACTATGCCTACTGAATCTGACGCACAAGATCCTGATTCCTCACAAGACATTTCTGAATTTTCCGAGCTGAATGATCAAGCCGCAGAAGTACGCCCCGTAAACGATCAAAATACCAGCGCTGCACAATTGCTATTCATCTTAGATTGGATTCCTGTGCGTATTACGGCTTTTGGGTTTTTAATAGTTGGGCACTTTTCAAACGCCTTATCGGCATGGTTTGAAATTATTATTCATCCAAATATTTCAACTTACGATGCTTTGGCAAAGGTGTCAAAAGCGGCTGAAGATGTCGGTGATTGCGACGCTCACCTCAATGAGCCCCTGCAGTTGGTAAAGTTGGTGAAGCGCAATATTGTGTTTATGTTGGTGGCGCTTTCGTTGATGACAATGGTCGGATTAGTTGCTTAGGGCTTTACGAATGGTTTTTTCTTGCATACAATGCATTGGTTAATTGGTATTACCATTTAAATTATAAACACTTCAATAAGAAGTAATCATCTTTACAACCAACGTAATGGCGGCAAGCATGATTAAGCAGGCAAAAATATCTGACGTAATTACCGAACGCTTGGAGTCAATGATCTTAGACGGCACATTGATTGCCGGTGAGAAACTTCTTCCGGAGCGAATGCTCGCTGAAAAATTTCAGGTTTCTCGCCCCTCACTGCGTGAAGCTATTCAAAATCTTACTGCTAAGGGCTTAATAGAGCGCAAACAAGGTGGGGGAACCTTTGTCACCAAAAGCTTAAATGCTGCCTTAACCGACCCTCTTATGGATCTCGTCGCTACTCGCCCAGAAACCCAATTTGACTTACTTGAATTTAGACATGCTCTAGAGGGAATGGCTGCGTTTTATGCTGCGCTGCGTGGGCAACCTTCTGAATTTGATGAGTTAAAAGCGGCATTGCTGACACTGCAAGTTTCCAATGTGAAAACCGATAGTGAGAGTGAGGCTAAGGCATTGAGCGACTTTTACCTTACTATGGCAAAAGCGTCTCATAATATGGTGCTACTGCACGTGATGCGAGCCATGCAACCCATGCTCATTGACAACATACAGCGTAATTTAGCAATGCTGCGCAGTGGGGCAGATGTAGAAGAAATCATTAATCAGCAGCGCCGAGACATTGTCGACGCGATTGTGTCAGGTGATCCAGTTCTGGCTCGTAGCGCAAGCCATAAGCACTTAGGTTTTGTGGAGCAAACATTGTTAGATATCAATCAGCGTGACGCAAATGTGCAAAGAAGTTTAAGAAGAATAAATACAGATTGAGAGCACAAGAGGCGGTGATCTACGACTAATAGCTAAGGACTTAGTATCTTGTTATCCGGTCTAGATCATTACCAACAAGCAATGCTTGTGTTAGGTTAACTTTATACGAGTAAGGTAAGCACTCTTATCTTGCTTTTTTGAACAAGAGAATAGGAATTTTTATGGCTGACAATATGGCTGACCACAACACCAATGACGTGGATCCGCAAGAAACGCAAGAATGGTTAGATGCGTTAGAAGCAGTACTTGAAGAAGAGGGAGTTGACCGCGCACATTATTTGCTTGAGTCGATGATCGAAAAAGCAAGGCGCAATGGCGCGCATTTGCCTTACGATGCGACTACTGCGTACATCAATACCATTCCGGCTGGTCAAGAACCGACTATGCCAGGCGATCAGACCATAGAGACCAAAATACGCAACGCTATTCGATGGAATGCCATCATGATGGTATTACGCGGCTCGAAAAAAGATTTGGAATTAGGTGGTCATATATCAAGCTTTGCCTCTTCGGCAATGTTATATGATGTCGGTTTTAACCACTTCTTCCGTGCGCCAACCGACGATAACGGCGGAGATTTTCTGTTTGTTCAAGGCCACGCATCTCCGGGTATATACGCCCGCTCCTTTATTGAAGGCCGCTTAAGCGAAGGCCAATTAGACATGTTTCGCCAAGAAGTAGATGGCAACGGTTTGTCTTCTTATCCTCACCCTAAGTTAATGCCTGACTTTTGGCAGTTCCCAACCGTTTCGATGGGCCTCGGTCCGATGCAGGCTATCTATCTTGCGCGCTTCTTAAAGTACTTAACCAATCGCGGCTTAAAAGACTGCTCAAATCAGCGCGTATGGTGCTTTATGGGTGACGGTGAAGTAGATGAGCCAGAAAGCTTGGGCGCAATTGGTTTGGCTACGCGCGAGAACCTTGATAACTTAACCTTTGTTGTTAACTGTAACTTACAAAGACTCGATGGTCCTGTGCGCGGTAACGGCAAAATCATCCAAGAACTAGAAGGCGTGTTCCGGGGCGCTGGCTGGGAAGTTATCAAAGTCATCTGGGGCCGCTACTGGGACTCACTTTTAGCCAGAGACACCTCAGGTAAGCTGCTTGACGTCATGAATGAAACCGTAGACGGCGAATACCAGAACTATAAAGCCAAGGGCGGAAATTACACCCGCGAAAATTTCTTTGGTAAATACCCTGAGCTTAAAGATATGGTTGCAAACATGTCTGACGATGATATCTGGCGATTAAACCGCGGTGGTCACGATCCGGTAAAAGTATATGCTGCATACAAGCGCGCAACTGAGACAAAAGGTCGTCCACAGGTCATCTTAGCTAAAACCGTAAAAGGCTATGGTTTAGGCTCTGCTGGTGAGGGAAAAAACATTGCCCATAATGTCAAAAAGATGGCCGCCGATTCGATATTACAATATCGCGACCGCTTTAATATTCCGCTTTCAGATGCACAATGTAACGACCTAAGTTACTACAAGTTTGAAGAAGACAGCGAAGAAATGAAGTATCTTCGCCAGAAGCGAGAAGCACTTAATGGTTATATGCCTGTGCGCAGAGCTAAGTCTACTGAAGAGCTTCCGGCACCGCCGTTGAAAGCTTTTGAAGCAGTTACTAAAGGCTCAGGCGATAGAGAAATCTCGACAACAATGGCATTTGTGCGCGTGTTGACCGTCATGCTAAAAGATAAGCAAATGGGCAGCCGCGTTGTACCCATTATTCCCGATGAAGCTCGTACCTTTGGTATGGAAGGCTTGTTTCGTCAAGTGGGTATCTATTCGAACTCAGGTCAAAAATATATCCCTCAAGATAAAGACCAAGTCGCTTATTATCGTGAAGATAAAAAAGGTCAGGTATTACAAGAGGGCATTAACGAGCTAGGCGCAATGTCGTCATTTGTTGCTGCGGGTACCTCATACTCACTGAATAACTTACCGATGTTGCCTGTTTATATTTATTACTCCATGTTTGGCTTTCAACGTGTGGGTGATATGGCATGGGCTGCAGGTGATTCACAGTGCCGAGGTTTCTTAGTAGGTGGCACTGCAGGACGCACTACGCTTAACGGTGAAGGTCTGCAGCATCAAGACGGCCACAGCCACATTCAAGCTGGTTTGATACCGAATTGCGTGAGCTATGACCCTACCTATGGCTATGAAGTCGCAGTAATAGTGCAAGACGGTATTCGCCGCATGTTAGAAGACCAAGAAAATGTGTTCTTCTACCTAACCGTGATGAACGAAAATTACATTCAGCCTGAAATGCCGAAAGGCAGCGAAGAAGGCATCTTAAAAGGCATGTACTTGCTCGATAAGATTGGCACTGCAAAATCGAAGAAAAAAGTGAAGCTGCTAGGTTGCGGTACCATACTGGTGCAAGTGCGCGAAGCGGCTACTATGTTGCACGATAAATACGGTGTAGCGTCTGAAGTTTACAGCGTAACCTCGTTTAACGAACTTGGCCGAAACGCCATAGATTGTGATCGCACTAACATGCGTAATCCTAAGTCGAAAGCTTTAGTGCCTTATGTTACTGAAGTGCTAAACGAAGGCTTCGATGGGCCGACCATTGCTGCTACTGACTATATTAAAGCCTATGCTGATCAAGTGCGTAACGCGGTTCCTGGCGCATATCGCGTGTTGGGTACCGATGGCTTTGGACGGTCAGATTCACGCGCCAATCTAAGGCGTCATTTCGAAGTGGATGCCAATCATATTGTCTATGCATCGCTATACGAACTATTCAAGCAAGGGGATTTCTCTGAAAAAGACTTAATGGCAGCCCATAAAGACTTAGAGATTGACTCTGATAAAATCAATCCACTTTACGCGTAAGGAGGCGGATCATGGCAAATTTAGTTGATGTGGTAGTACCTGACGTTGGTGAAGATGACGTTGAAATAATTGAGATCTGCGTTGAAGTGGGACAATCCGTTTCTGCTGAAGACGCCTTTGTCACCGTTGAAAGTGACAAAGCCAGTATGGATATCCCAATACCCTTTGACGGTACGATCAAAGAAATATCAGTAAAAGTAGGCGACAAAATTAAGCAAGGTGATGTGCTAGGTAGGGCTGAACAAGCCGGCGCCGCGGCGTCTCAAAGTGCTGAAGCAGAGTCTGCTCCTGCGCCTGCACCAAAAGCACAAGAGTCAGCGCCAGTGCAACAAGCCCCCGCAGCATCTGCTACAAGCGGTGGCACTGAAATCATCGAAGTCACCGTACCCGATATTGGTGACGCTGCAGACGTTGAAATCATCGAGGTGTTAGTCAGCGAGGGCGATACAGTAGCTGAAGAAGATGGCTTGATTACGCTTGAAACCGACAAAGCAACCATGGATGTGCCTGCTCCAAAAGCGGGTAAAATTGTGTCGTTAAAAGTGAAAACAGGCGACAAAGTCTCTGAAGGCAGCTTAGTGTTAACGCTAGAGATTGGTAGTTCAGCGGGCGCCAGTGAAGCTGCTCCTGCCAGTGCGGCAGCCCCCGCGGAATCTGCTGCGCCAGCTCCTGCGCCTGAAGCTTCAGCACCGGCGCCTAGCGGTGAAAGCAAAACAATTGAAGTAAGCGTACCAGATATTGGTGATGCTACCGACGTTGATGTAATTGAAATATTGGTAAGTGTGGGTGATAAAGTTCAAGCAGAAGACGGCTTGATTACCCTTGAAACCGACAAGGCAACCATGGATGTGCCCGCACCAGAAGCCGGTGTCATTAAAGAACTCAAGCTGAAAGTGGGTGATAAAGTATCAATGGGATCATTGGTATTGCTCCTAGAAGTTGCCGGTTCATCGACCGCGACTGCAAGTGCCGCGCCTGCTGCTCCAGCTCAAGCTAAACAAGAAGCACCAGTGGCTCAAGCCGCAGCGCCTGCAAAAGCACCGCCAGTACCGCATCATCCATCTGCCGGTGAGAAAGCAAAAACGGGGATCGTGCATGCGTCTCCTTCAGTGCGTCGATTGGCACGTGAGTTTGGCGTTGATTTAAGCCAAGTACAGGGCTCTGGTCGTAAAAATCGCGTCTTAAAAGAAGACGTTCAGTCTTACGTTAAATATGAGCTTTCACGCCCTAAAGTCACTGCTGGTGCTACTGCAGGTAAAGGTGAAGGCGGCCTGCAGGTCATTGCACAACCAAAAGTCGATTTCAGCAAGTTCGGTGAAATTGAAGAAAAACCGCTTACCCGTATTCAAAAACTATCGGGTCCAAACCTGCATCGCAATTGGGTCACTATCCCGCATGTTACGCAGTTTGAAGATGCCGATATTACCGATCTCGAAGACTTCAGAAAGCAGCAAAATATGATTGCTGAAAAACGCAAGCTTGGCGTAAAAATTACGCCGCTGGTGTTTATGATGAAAGCAGTTGCGGATGCGCTTAAACAGTATCCAACCTTTAATACTTCGTTGTCGGCTGACGGCGAGTCACTGATATTCAAGAAGTACTATCATGTGGGTATCGCAGTAGATACACCCAATGGTTTGGTAGTGCCGGTTGTCAGAGATGTTGATAAAAAAGGCGTCATGGAAATTTCTCGTGAGCTGATGGAAATCAGTATCAAAGCCCGTGATGGAAAATTAAAATCTGCCGATATGCAGGGCAGCTGCTTCACCATATCAAGCTTAGGTGGAATTGGCGGCACGGCATTTACGCCCATTGTAAATGCACCTGACGTCGCCATATTAGGTGTATCAAAAAGTGAGATTAAACCAAAGTGGGATGGTAAAGCGTTTCAACCACGCTTAATCTTGCCATTGTCGCTGTCATACGACCATCGAGTAATAGATGGTGCTCTAGCCGCGCGCTTTGCCGTGCATCTGAGTGAATGTTTGGCAGATATTCGTCGTATTTTGTTATAAATGCAGTGAGTATTCATAGTATTGAGTAAAATACGCGAAAAATAGATAAAAACAGGGTGAATTCCTTGTATTAGGGGTTCAATCTTAAGACCGCTTTGCCGTACAATTGGCGCCATCGCATAAGCGGTTAACTTATAACAGTAATTTGAGGTCATAATGAGCGAAATAAAAACGCAATTAGTGGTACTTGGTGCAGGTCCTGGCGGATATTCAGCCGCTTTTAGAGCTGCTGATTTAGGCATCGACACCATAATTGTGGATGCAAGAGAAACCCTTGGTGGTGTTTGTTTGAACGTGGGCTGTATCCCATCAAAAGCACTATTACACGTCGCTAAAGTGATTCAAGAAGCAAAACATCTATCAAGCAACGGTGTTTCTTTTGGCGAGCCTACCTTTGACCTTGATAAAATTCGCGCATGGAAAGACTCTGTCGTAAGCCAATTAACAAAAGGCTTAAGCGGCATGTCAAAAATGCGTAAAGTAAAGCATGTACAAGGTTACGGTAAATTTACCGGCGCAAATACCTTAGAAGTTGATGGTCCTGACGGCAAAACCACCATTACCTTCGACAATGCAATTATTGCTGCAGGCTCTGAGCCTGTATCATTGCCTTTCATCCCAGACGATGAGCGAGTAATTGATTCAACTGGCGCTCTTGAAATGCGTGATATCCCAGAAAAAATGTTGGTACTTGGTGGCGGCATCATTGGTTTAGAAATGGGTACGGTATATCAGGCGCTTGGTTCTAAAATTGATGTGGTTGAGTTCTTAGACCAGCTTATTCCCGCGGCGGATAAAGACATCGTTAAAGTCTATATGAAAACCATCAAAGATAAATTCCACGTCATGCTTGAAACTAAAGTGACCGGTGTTGAAGCTAAAAAAGACGGTTTGTATGTGACGTTTGAAGGTAAAAATGCGCCAAAAGACGCCGTCCGCTACGACCGCGTATTGGTCGCGGTAGGTCGTAAGCCAAACGGCTCGTTAGTCGCAGCCGAAAAAGCAGGTGTTAAAGTTGACGAGCGCGGCTTTATCAATGTTGATAAGCAGATGCGTACCAATGTACAAAACATCTTCGCAATTGGTGACTTAGTGGGTCAGCCTATGCTGGCACACAAAGCGGTACACGAGGGCCATGTTGCAGCTGAAGTTATCTCTGGTAAGAAGCATTATTTCGATCCTAAATGCATTCCTTCAGTGGCTTACACTGAGCCAGAAGTGTCTTGGGTTGGCTTAACTGAAAAAGAAGCGAAAGAGCAGGGCGTTAATTACGAAGCGGCTTCGTTCCCGTGGGCTGCATCTGGTCGCGCCATTGCATCACAGGCTACCGACGGGTTGACTAAGCTTATATTTGACAAAGACAGCGGTCGTATCATTGGTGGTGCTATCGTTGGTACAAACTCAGGTGAAATGTTAGGTGAAATTGGTTTGGCAATTGAGATGGGCGCTGACGCTGAAGATATCGCGTTAACGATTCATGCTCACCCAACTTTGAATGAATCTATCGGTCTTGCCGCTGAGATTTTCGAAGGAAGTATTACTGACATGCCTAACCCAAAAGCTAAGAAAAAATAGCTAAGGGTTTTTAAAAGGCCTATATAGACCTTAAAGGACTAAGTGATAAATGGTTCCACATTTATAACACTTAGTCCTTTTTTTATGCACGCTTATATCCCCCGTGAGTAAACAAGATTTACCGCTCAATAAAATTGAAAATTACCCGATACCTCCATAAGTCATTATAATTTTCATACCAAAATCTTTTTGATTTCTTTTAAAAAGTGACAGGTATTCAAGGGTAACTCAATAGGTATGCTCGAAAACACTCAATTCGTTGCACTTTATTTTGCTGGTACCATCGGCATTAATTTGCTGTGTGCGGCGTTTTTGTTTGTGTCTCGTATTCGAAAGTATCGTGCGCAGTTCAGTATGCTATTGCTAGGATGCTTCAGCGCTAGTCTGTATCAATTCATTACCTGGCAATACCATAGCAGCACTGATATACAAGGCGCTTTACTGCTGCTAAAAGTACAAACTTCGATTCTGATTTTATGTTTACCGGCATATGCTTCGCTATTTTTAAGATGGACGAAATATAAGATTGCGCTACCTTATTTTAATGCCTTTGTTGCGTTATGCGTGTTGTTTTTGGTGATTAACATAGCGTCAGATTCGTCTCTTCGCTTTTCTGGCGCACTAGAGCTCGTCCAGTACCAAGTATTTAATAACGAGACAGTCGCGCGTTTAGATGGTGCGCAAAGCACGTACATGATTGCGTTTTACATTTTTTGCATGCTTGTTGTCTGCGGGCTTGCTGCGATTGTTTATAAGGCGTTTAAAGACCATCAGTTTTTACTATTTAGTCTTTTATTCGCAGCTTTATTTTTACAGGCACTCACAGGTTTAAACGGCGTTCAAATCGAAAGAGGGACACTAAATTCGATTTATTTTGATGGTTTACCGTTCACCGTCTTAAACTTTTTGGCCTGTTTATACATTGCTTCGGCTCTCAATCGTAAAACAAACTCTTTGAAAATTCAGGTGGGTATTCGGGAAAGGTTAGAGTCGGTGTTGCTAGGTTTAGCAAAGGGTACTTCAAATAATAAAGATAACCACTTTTATATGAATATGATGCATGAGTTGAGGCGGCTTACTAATGCACAGCTTTGCTGTATTTGCGCTGTTGAGCCGCATAGTAATAAACATCAAGTTCATACAAAAGCAGTGGTGTACAAGCGCAAAGGTATTTCTAATTTCTCATTTCCAATTACCAAAATTAGCAATGAACTTATTACTAAAATAGAGCAGGGAAGAGTTATTAAGGATCTCACTCGATTTTACCAAGATATTCCCATATTCGCGCGAGTAGAAGCGAAAAGTTGCTTCAGTATTCCGATGCTGAATAATGACGGGCAGCTTGAAGGCAGCATCATTCTGCTATTTAAAAATACAATCGAAGAAAACGATAGCCTGAGTCAAACGCTCAATATCTTTGCATCTAGAGCAGGCGCTGAGCTGCAGCGAGACAGAGCAGACAAAAAACTCAACGAAATGGCCTATTTTGATTATCAAACTAAGCTACCTAACATGAGCAGTTTGTATGAGTTAATTGAATTTTGTTACAGCCGAAATACCGTAAATAACACTCAGTCAGGCTTGATCATGTTTGACCTCAATCGATTTACAGAAGTGAATCGTAACTTTGGTTTTAAGTATTCAGAAATTGCCATACAAACATTAGGTGAGCGTCTAAAAGCCTACTGCAGTGAACAAATATTTATTGCCCGAACGGGGGGCGATGAATTTGTATGCCTGATAAAAGATATGGAGCACGATCCGAAAGCCCTGATGAGACTGCACTGGGAAGCTATCTGCAGCATTGTTAAAAAGCCCATTCACGCAGGGTCCTTTGTCATTCGTCTTACCTGTAATGGCGGTGGGGTAGTATTTCCGGAGCAAACTAAAAGTAAAGTAGAGGTTATTCGCTGCGCTGAAATCGCATTAGCAAATGCCAAATTGACTCATGGGCAAGCTCTGACGTTTTTTGATGCCAGCTCACTTGAGGCCATTGACCGCAAAGAAATACTAATTAAAATGCTAGAGCCTGCATTGAAGTCAGACCGCGAGCTATATGCGGTTTATCAACCGAAAATGGATCATGCTGGAAATTTACTTGGCTGTGAGGCTTTGGTGAGATGGAATAACCCAGAGCTTGGCATGGTCTCCCCCGATGAATTTATCCAGTTGGCAGAAGAGTCTGCATTGGTGGACGAACTCGGCAACTGGATGCTTCATCAAGTCTGCCAGCAAATTAATAAATGGCGTGAAATTGGCTTGGTAATGCCGGCACGAGTGGCAATCAACGTAAGCCCGTATCAACTCGCTCAAGAACATTTCTTACCTTTGTTAATTGATACTATGAAGCACTACGAGGTGTGCCCTAGTATGCTAGAGGTCGAAATTACAGAGACATTGCTGTTAACCAATCTTGAGGATTGTGTAGACAAGCTTAAGCAACTTCAAGAGATCGGGGTGAGTATTGCTTTAGATGATTTCGGTACGGGCTACTCCTCGCTTCAATATTTGAACGAACTCCCACTTGACGTCATTAAGATAGACCGATCATTTGTGAAAAACCTACACAAAAAGAACACGCTAGAGCTCGCCAAAGCCATTGTTTCTATTAGCCATCATATGAATCTCAAAGTAGTTGCAGAAGGTGTAGAAACAAAAGAGCAAGTTCAGGCTTTAAAAGAAATTGGTTGCGATGTATTTCAAGGGTATTATTTCTCAAAGCCAATACGCGCAAATGAGCTAAGTGCCTGGGCTTTAAAAAAGACCGCCACCTCCAGCAAGCCAGTGTCGCACATCAGAGGATAATGCTCCTGATAAGCGAACACGCTTTTCCCACATTCCTTCCATATTGTATTCAATAAAAAACAATGTGCACCTTGTCATTGCATCCACCGCGGTAGATAGTTTGTGAGTTTGTTAATACGGCGCCATTTTACTGAGTCTCGCGGCGGCTCTAGGATTAAATTTTTTATCAAAATACACATCTCTTACGGTCTTGCCGTCTTTTAGCAATACCAGTTTTAGGTATTGATTGTTCATTTCTGTGATTTTTCTGTACAGGCCAAAACGTCCATCACTTTGCTTGAACTTAAACTCTGGTGATGTGTAAGTGCTGATGATCCATTGTGCTTGAATATGCTGATATTCTGGCTGATTCAGTTTTTTCGCAAAATAGTCTGTGGTTTGCATGTGTCCTCCTGACAATTAGTCCCTGCTTATTTGGCCCAATCAATATATGCCAATGATGCACACACACAACTGAACATGAGTTGGGTTTAGCGAACAGAAGCAGGCACTAGAAAAAAGTAAACAACCCGCTATTAAAAGCCCTGTACAAAAACGCAGGATAGTATTTAGGCTGTCAGCGACTATAATCATGAGCCGTTTGCTGAATATTTGTGCATATGCGTCAACTTGAATTTTTTGATATCCCTAGTCCTTGCATCGGTATATGCGAATCAGGCGCGCGCGGTTATTGCGTGGGATGTTTTAGAAGTCGAGAAGAGCGCACTCACTGGCACTCAATAGACGACCCTACCAAACGCATTATTGTGCAAGCCTGCAATCGTAGGAAACGCGCCTATATGGCCAAACAAAATAAAGCACGAAATAGCGATACCCACTTCAATCAAGGCAGTCTTTTTTAATTAAAGCCGTTGCCCCATAGAGTCATAAATGCATCTCCAACAAGTTGGATAGGGTATTATTAAGCTTAGTAAGGTATCAAATTGACAACACCACAGCGGGTGTGGGTGCGCTATCATGCGCTGCATAAACTAGCAAACTGAGCAGCCCTGATGTCTATCGCCCCTATTGTAAAATTCGCTTCCAAGTCATTTACCTTACCTAACACTTGTGTGCGATTGCGCAGTATTCTTGACGACCCCACTAGCGACATGAATGATATGGCCAAGGTAATGTCCTTAGACCCGTCTTTGTGCGCTAAGGTATTAAAGTTAGCCAACAGCGCCCTGTTTCGCTTTCCATCTCAGATATCTTCAGTGCCCAAAGCACTCAATATTATTGGCGGTGAGGCCGCTTATAATATCTCTATGGCAGAAACGGCTAACCTTGCGTTTAAGTCCTTTGAATCAAGCCAAATTCAATTTGATGCTTTTTGGCAGAAGTCAATTCTCAATGGCATGCTGGCTAAGTCAATTGCGCAACAGAAGCAGATCAGAGGCAGCGAACGTTTTTTTGTGTTAGGCATATTGCAAAACCTTAGCGAATTAGTCTGCGCAACGCGCCTACCTGATAAATATTCGATGTATCAGCAGGTCTCCCAATCTACGCTTCCCCTGCAGGCCCAAAAAGATGTATTTGGATTTACGTTTGCCCAGTGCAGTGGATTGATTTTAGAATCGTGGCAGTTGCCCGACACGCTAAGTACGCCGCTGATGCAGCTAAACTTAAATGATATTGTGACGCAAGGATTTGATGCGAACGTATTGTACGTAGCTCAATGCATGCTGTTCTTAAAAGGCGCAGCCGAGCTATCAAAGCACTCTGCTGTGAATCAAAGCGCTCTGCAGGACATTGGATTAAGCGATGATAATTATGATATGATCTACGAGTTCGCGCTATCCGAGTCGCATAAAATTGCGTCCAATCTAAAATAATAGACGGTATTTCATATTCGGCGAGTGCTGAATACTTTGCGCGGGCTTATATTTAACTATAACGTTCGCGCGACTAATGAAAATACTACTATCCATTTTATTGCTAATTTTCACCGTATCTTCTTTTGCTGAGATGTCTTTAGAGTTAGAGCCAAAAGCCTCTGATTTTTTCAAGAGTCCAAGCGCAAAACGCAATCTAATTAGACTGCTGAACACTCACCCCACTTTTGAAGAAGAAGAGGCAGAAGAGCTCCCTACTTTTGAGCTGGATGGCGAAGTTGGCGTATTAATTACCACTGGTAACACCAATACAACGATGGTTAAGCTAGCCTTAGATGCTGAACATGAGCTCGAAAGCTGGAGTAATACATATTTCATGCAGGCCCTGCAGCGCAATACCGAAATTGATAAGCAAAAAAATGAGAACAGCCGCTTGCAATTATCCGCACAATTTGACTATAAGCTGCTGAATCCTGACTATCGTTTTTTTACTTACACAGAATTTGACGACAACGAGTTTTTGCAGCTTCGCAATCAATTTACTTCGGTCATTGGGTGGAGTCATTTAGCTTGGAAAGAAGAGCACACTGAATTTCGCTATAGTTTTGGACCAGGCTGGGCCAGATCGGAGCAACAAGATACAGGTCTGCTGATTGAAGAAATGATTGTTAGAGCAACTGCCAATTATGCATATCGTTTTGAAAATGACGCTAGATTTAGACAATCGATTAGCGCAGAAATGGGGAAAGTTAACCGAAGAGCGAGATCGCAAACCTCAGTTAGTGCAAAAATAATTGAGCGTCTTGCGATGAAAGTTAGCTTTGAGGTCAACTTGGATGAAAATGTGTCGCGAAATGTAGACAATTTTACAACACAGACCAGTATTTCTATGGTCTATCAGTTTTTTTAATTGGTTTACTTGTTTATTTTGTATACTATACGCGCCCTAGAATTTAGGCAGTCGGTTTTACCGGTAGTCGCTTAATACAATCATATAAAAAATAAATGGATGCCCTATGAATATTAAATATCTCTCCCTTGCCGTTTTACTTGGCTTGGCTTCTTCTGCTGCCCTTGCTCAAGACGAAGAGAAAAAATCCTTTACTATGGACGGTGAGTTTGGATTTATCGTGACCTCAGGTAACACTGAAACCACCTCTATCTCTGCTGGCTTGAACGCTACGCAAGAGTTAGAAGGATGGAGCAACGTCTATCTTATCGAAGGCTTGTACAAAAGCGATACCGTTCAAGACGCCGCTGGTGAGGATGTAGATAGAACCACAGAGCAAAAATTCTTTGCATCTGCCCAGGGAAACTACAAGCTAGAGAACCCGGCACACAGATTGTTTGCTTTCGCATCGTATGAAGACAATCGTTTTAGTAACTTTAAGTATCAAGGCACGGTTGCAGCCGGTTGGAACCAGATGGTTTGGGAAGACGATAAATCATCTTTTGATTACAGTATCGGTCCTGGTTACTCTTTTGCCGAAGATCAAACCGGTGAAAGTGTAAACGGTGCAATTGTTCGTGGCGCATTTAACTACAATTGGAACATTTCGGATACTTCACGTTTTACGCAAACATTTTCAACAGAATATGGCGCTGACAATGTAAAAACACGTATTGAAAGTGCGCTAACGGCACAAATTGCTGGCGGCTTATCATTGAAAGTTTCGATTAAGTTTGACCATAACTCGGATGTTGCAGACGGCCTTGAAAAGCTTGACACAGAAACCGCAGCTACCCTGGTTTATAGCTTCTTTTAAGTAGATTCGCTCATAAAAAAACGGCGCTTACATTCAGTAAAGCGCCGTTTTTGTTTGTATCGATGAAGTTTAATTTACCAATGCAGCATGCGAGTTTTAATGGTTCCTTCAATCTGCGCTAGGTGCTCAAAGGCTTCATCGGCATTTTCTGCTTCGACGTCAACGACCACATACCCAATTTCTTGATTAGTCTGCAGGTATTGCGCCGCAATGTTAATGCCCTTGTTGGCAAAGGCTTGGTTAATTTGCGTGAGCACGCCTGGACGGTTTGTGTGAATGTGCAATAGACGAGAGCGGTCGATATGCGCAGGTAATGAGACTTCGGGGAAGTTCACAGCCGACAGCGTCGAGCCATTGTCTGAATACTTAATTAATTTGCCAGCCACTTCGATACCAATATTTTGCTGCGCTTCTTGTGTGCTTCCGCCAACATGAGGGGTCAAAATGACGTTATCGTATTTACGAAGCGGAGATTCGAATTTTTCGCTGTTTGAGCTTGGCTCAATCGGAAACACGTCAATCGCTGCACCATTTAACTTACCGCTGTCGAGTGCGTCACATAGCGCATCAATATCAATCACTGTGCCTCGCGCAGCGTTGATCAATATTGCCCCTGCTTTCATCTCAGCGAGCTCTTTTTTACCAATCATATTTTGAGTATGGGTGGTTTCGGGAACATGTAAGCTGACTATATCAGAGGTGTTGAGTAATTTTTTGAGCGACTTAACCTGCATTGAATTGCCTAGCACTAACTTATCTTCAATATCGTAAAATTGCACCCGCATACCTAAATGCTCGGCAAGAATACTGAGCTGCGTGCCAATATGCCCATAGCCGATAATACCTAGAGTTTTTCCTCTGGCTTCATATGAATCTACAGCGCTTTTTTCCCACTCTCCGCGATGTGCTTTTGCGTTTTTACTGGGTATGTCTCGTAGTAAAATAATAATTTGCCCGAGCACTAGTTCAGCAACCGAACGCGTGTTTGAAAATGGCGCGTTAAACACTGGTATGCCTCTGATCAAATGCGCCTGCAGGTCTACCTGATTGGTTCCAATACAAAAACATCCTACTGCAACAAGCTTGTGTGCATGCGCAACCACGTTCTCAGTGAGTTGAGTGCGGGAGCGAATGCCAACAAAGTGGGCGTCCTTTATCTTTTCGATTAACTCATCTTCAGAGAGAGAGGTCTTTAGCGATTCAATATTAGTGTAGCCTGCACTTTCGAAAGTCTCTAAGGCACTGCTGTGAAGACCTTCTAACAACAGTATTTTGATTTTATCCTTGGCTAACGACTTCTTGCTCATATTTATGCTCTTGGTTTGTTGCACCAAAGGTGCTTGTGAAACTTCGGGTGACTGATATATATCTTAAAAGACTTCTAGACGTCCGTTAGGGCGTGGCGAAAGATATCAAACTTCGATACATAGTCAAAGTACAAATTTATGCTAGCTTATAATTAAGCTAGCATTCGTGGCTGCTAGGGTGTAACAAGCTTTGGTACTGATTAAAACTAAACATAGTGCTACTAGCGTATGCTAATTCTTAATTTCTACGCCAGTATCGTTACCGATAATCACTATGTCTGCACAGCGATCTGCAAATATGCCATTGGTTACGACGCCCACGATTTGGTTAAGAGAACGCTCTAAGGCTACCGGGTTTAACATTTCGAGGTTATGGACATCTAAAATCACATTGCCGTTGTCGGTGATTACGCCCTGACGATATACAGGGTCGCCGCCAAGTTTAACAATTTGACGAGCAACATAAGAGCGGGCAAGGGGGATCACCTCAACTGGCAGTGGGAAATTGCCCAGCATAGGAACCAACTTGGTATCATCAATGATACAAATGAAAGTCTTTGCCACAGCCGCCACAATTTTTTCACGAGTTAAGGCGGCCCCACCGCCTTTGATCATATGTTTATGTTCGGTGATTTCATCTGCGCCATCTACATAAATGTCAAAGCTGCCGACTGAGTTTAGGTCAAACACTTCTATACCATGTTGTTTCAAGCGTTTAGTAGAGGCTTCAGAACTTGATACTGCGCCTTGAATGTCCTCTTTAATCTGGGCTAAGGCATCAATAAAGTAGTTGACCGTGGAACCTGTGCCAACACCAACGATGGTACCGGGTTTAACATACTTTATTGCGGCTATTGCAGCGGCGCGCTTTTTATCATCTTGACTGATTGCGGATGGCTTGCTCACGAGTTGGTCCTTTGGTTAAGTGCATGTGTAAAGTTGCGTAGGGGTCAGAATATAGGGTAGCGGGATATCCCAAGCTTGAGTGGGCAAACTTAAAGTTTTTTGGATATCATGTGCTAGCCCAATCACGGTTGTTGAACAGACCGACTTGTTAATAATATTCACAAGCGTGCGATCGTAAAAACCACCGCCCATTCCTAAACGATTGCCGACATCATCAAAGGCGACTACAGGTGTGAATAATATGTCTAGTGAAGTAATCGGGCAAATTTTGCTGCAATCGAGCCTTGGCTCTAAAATACCAAAATGATTAGCTCGCATGGGCGTAGATTGCGTATATTCTAAAAATAGTAAATGACCATCAGAAAAGGGATGTAATACTGGAAGGAAAACCTGAACGCCTTTTTGCCATAAATGAGCAATTAATACTTTTGTGTCAAGCTCGCCATCGTTTGTCATATACAGACCAACTTTTTTAGCATCGGCAAAGCATGTTAGTTGTTCGATTTGTAAAACTAAGTTTTGCGCGGCAAATTTTTGTTCAGAGCGAGAGAGCGAGCGACGTCGCTCTCTGAAGGTTTGCCTTAAGGTATTGCGCAAAGCAACCGTGCTAGGCTCTTGTTGTTCAATTGCCATATACGTCAATGAATAACTGCGTCAGTCTGGGATGATCAACGGCGGTGGCCACGTTGATCAAAGGCATGTTTAGCCATAGCTCACTGGTAGTTGAGCCGACCGGCGCAAAGCTTGTTTGACCTCTATGTAACGGATCGGTACCAACCCGCAGGTGGCCTGATGTCATGGTGAACAGACTGCTGTCGACCATGTATGCTAATGGAAAAGCATCATGAAAGAAGCAAACACGCTCGTCTTTGCCTTGTGAGTAAAAGTCGCTATAAAACTCTGCTGCTTTTTGCACAAAACCACCGAGTTTCGGGTTTTGTTTGGCGAGTTGGGTGGTAAAGTCTGGCGCGAAGGGCAGGTCATAAGTCACGTCTAAGCCAAACATGTTGATCTTCCAACTGGCGGCAAATACGATTTCTGCAGCGTAAGCATCGTTCCAAATGTTAGCTTCGGCAACCGGCGTCACGTTACCCGGAGCAAATGCCGAACCGCCCATGATATTGACTTCTTTTATCAATTTCGGAAGTTCTGGGTCAAGTTTAAGCGCCAGGGCTAAATTTCCTAATGGACCGACTGCGACGATGGTGACTTCACCCGGATATTTATGCGCCATTTCAATGATAAATTGCGCTGAGCTGCGGCCGTCTAGCTTACCGGTAGGAGCAGGGTGGTTAATATTGCCAAAGCCATCATCTCCATGCACAAAGTGTGCATAGGTCGACTCTGGACCCACATGGGGCATTGCTACACCTTTGCAAACTGGTATATCAAGCTCTGCAAGCTCCACTAAGCTCAATGCGTTCTGCGCGGCCATGGTTACCGGTACGTTACCAAACACGGTGGTTAAACCCAGCACCTCAAACTCAGGGGACTGAAAGGCAAAAAAGATTGCCATGGTATCGTCTATGCCAGGATCGGTATCTAATATAATTTTTTGTGTCATGCTTAGGTCTTATCTGTTTATGAGTGGTTTTGCAAAAACTGCTCAACTTCATCAAGTGAAGGAATTGAAGGCGCAGCGCCTTCTCGAGTCACGCCAATCGCAGACGCCGCGCAGGCTAATCTGAGAGCGTGTTCAATGTTTGTGTGTTTGGCAAAGTGCGCCAAAAAATATCCAATGAAAGTATCGCCGGCGGCGGTGGTGTCAATCGCTTTAACATTAAACGCAGATACTCTAACTTCTTGCTGTTGGCGTAAATAAATAACACCCTGTTTGCCAAGAGTGAGCAATACATCGGTATTATTTGAAATTTCTAGGAGTGCTTGTTTAGCGAGTTCAACGGTTTTGGCACCGGTTAACTGCATGGCTTCAACTTCGTTAACAATCAGCAGACTTATCTTATCAAGCGGTAGGTCGTTTACCGCGTTGGTCATTGGCGCCGGATTAAAGGCAATTTTTACCTTGGCCGCATAAGCTAAGTCAATCACCTTATCGACATGATTGGTTTCATTTTGCAGCAATACCCAATCTTCAGGATTGGCTTGCGATAGCACTTCGTTTATGCACTTGTCGGTCAACGAATGATTGGCGCCTGGAAATAAGATAATGGCATTTTCGCCTTGGGCATTGACCTGAATGATTGCGTGTCCTGAAGCCAGTTCTGTTTGCTTAGACACAAACTGCATATTCACGTTCGCATCTATCATTGGACGCAGCATCGCCGCATCGTTTTGGTTAATGCTGCCTACATGAAAGGTTGTTATACCGGCTTTCGCGCAAGCGATAGATTGATTTGCGCCTTTGCCGCCGAGTATGGCGCGATAGCTTGAAGATGAGAGGGTTTCGCCTGGTGCAACAAAGTGTTCAACGGCATAGACGTGGTCAATATTAATAGAGCCAAAATTAAAAACAGCCATTGGATATCCGTTTAAAGGTAGTCGGTTTACGGGTTATACGTTTAAAAGCTCTATGCTTACCCAACGTCACCCAACTTAATTACTGCGTTTTCTTGAGCAAATGCTGATGTTTCGCTGATTTTGTACCCAATCAAAAAGGCGCTTCCCAAAATGCCGCCGTATGCTCGTCGTCCGTGCGCCGAATAGGACACGGTGGAGGTATTATCGTTACCGTAGGCTTCTCGATACGAGCCGAGCTTGCACAATAGCAACAGAGGCAACCCCCTGGGTTTATAGCATCGGCCAGGAACAAGCAGCATACTAGCAAACATTTCAGGAAGCATTGATTGTCATCTGCGCAGTATTTACCGCAGAGCAGGTGAGTTTAACGCAAAGCATACTAACTTGAAAGTGAAGTCGCTGGGTCTATTGGTGTTTGTTGTAAAAACGCACAACTGCTCAAACGCTACAAATGGTCTTTTATAAAATGTGCACACTAAAATGAGCTTTAGTTTCAATTAATCAGGCACTTTGCTAGGATTGTCTCATTCAAGCCTAGAGTATATCGCGTGTCTGAAGATCAAATCCGTTACGAACAATTTTCTAATTTACTCAATCAACATAAAATCGTTGTTGATGGCGCTGAAATTCACGGCATCATTTGCGGTATGTTGGCCGGTGGCATGACGGTTGATGACCAAAGCTGGTTAGAAGCATTGGCTGATGTCGTTAATCAAGGCGAACCTTTCGCTCCTGAGTTAAACAATATGATCGTCGGTGTCTATAACCAGATTTGCCAGCAGTTTATTGAGCCAGACTTCGCCCTAGCCATGTGTCTTCCTGATGATGCTGCGCCTATCAATGAGCGCGGTCAAGCGTTGATGCAGTGGGTACAAGGTTTTCTCTTAGGTTTTGGCCTGCATCAAGCCGATTTAACAAAATGCTCTGAAGACGTAAAAGAGGCGCTTGAGGACTTTACTCACATTGCCCGCATGGACGAGCAAATGACTGAAGACGAAGAATCCGAACAAGCCTTGTTTGAAGTAGTTGAATATGTGCGTATTAGCGCCATGTTATGTTTTAATGAACTGGGCAAATCTCTGCTCGATAGCAGACAGCATCCTTCGGTGATCCATTGATTTCAAACAGTACTTTTCAAGCGCGTAGGGCCAAGCTCATGGCCCAGTGCCGCCCATCAAGTTTGGTGATTGTGCCAGCCGCCAGCCAAGTAACCCGCAGTAACGATACCGAATATCCTTTTCGTCAAGATAGCGACTTTTGGTATTTAAGCGGTTTTAACGAGCCAGATGCAGTGTTAGTCATGTCTAATCAGCTTGAGGGCAACAAAATACAACACTCGGCGGTATTGATGTTCGTGCAGCCCAAAGATGCCCATGCTGAAGTCTGGCATGGCAGGCGTTTAGGCACCGCGTCTGCGCCTAAAGAATTGGGTCTCGATGAGGCATATAGCCTTGATTCAATCGAAGAACTTTTACCCGAATTACTCAACGGTCATGAGCATCTGTATTTCAGTTTAGACCGCAATCCTGCTGCTGATGCGCTTGTGCAAGCGGCACTGGCTGAGTGTAAGGCTGCGCCAAAGCAGTCGATGATGGCGCCTAATACTATTATCGATGTTGGCCCCATACTGCACCAGATGCGTAGGATTAAATCAGACGCAGAAATTGCCCTTATGCGAGAAGCGGGGATCATTTCAGCAGATGCCCATAAACGAGCGATGCGTTTTGTAAAACCTGGTGCATTTGAATACCAGCTAGAGGCAGAAATTCATCACGAATTTGCTATGCGGGGTGCGCGATATCCGGCTTATGGCACAATCGTAGGCAGCGGTAACAATGCCTGCATATTGCACTACACCGAAAACAGTGAGCAAATCAAAGATGGCGACTTGATTCTGATTGATGCAGGCTGCGAGTTGCAAGGTTATGCGGCTGATATCACTCGCACCTTTCCGGCTAACGGGAAGTTTTCAGCACCGCAAAAAGCCCTTTATCAACTGGTGTTAGATGCACAATTGGCCGCGCTGGAACAATTAAAGCCGGGCAATACTATCGCTGATGGCATGAAGGCCTGCGTTTCTGTTATTACCCACGGTTTAGTTGATTTGGGTATTTTGTCGGGTGAGCCTGAAGATTTGATAGAAAGTGAAGCATGGCGCACATATTTTATGCATGGTTTAGGGCATTATTTAGGTCTAGATGTTCACGATGTGGGTATATATAAGCATCAAGGTAATGATCTTCCCTTGGAGGCCGGTGTGGTTATTACTGTAGAGCCAGGCTTGTATATCAGTGAGCAAAGCAAAGCTCCTAAGCAGTACCGAGGTATCGGTATTCGTATTGAAGACGACATTGTTATTCATGCAACAGGGCATGAGGTATTGACCGCCTCGGTGCCCAAAAGCATCTGTGATATTGAGGAGTTAATGGGCAGTGCCAACACATTATGATGTGGTAATTGCAGGGGGTGGGGTAGTTGGCTGCGCAGCAGCCCTTGCATTGGCGAATCTATCGTCGCTGAAAATCGCTGTGGTTGAAAGTCATCCTCCTTCGGCTAGCGGCACTCATCCGAGTTTTGATGCACGCGTTATTGCACTTGCCCAATCTTCCTTATCTCATTTAGGCTCTTGGAAATTTAATCACGGCGCAATTAGCGGTGCGCCCATTCAGCGCATTCACGTATCAGATCGCAAGCACAGCGGCCAAACTGTCCTAGATGCTACAGACGCAAATGTGGATATGTTGGGTAAAGTTGTGCGTTTAGAAGAGTTAGGCTTATCGCTATATGAAGCCTTGCAGAGCACTGACGTCGATTACTTTACGCCAGAATCAATAAGCGCAGTAACCAATCATGCAGATTGTATCGTGCTGAGCACTGAAGCCAGAGAAATTGAATGCAAGCTGCTGGTCATTGCAGAAGGCGCTGATTCGAATACTCGCGCATTAGCGGGCATTCAATGTTTGACAGACGATTACCAGCAAACTGCAATAATTAGTAATGTGAGCACGCAGCTTGCCCATGAAAATTGTGCATATGAGCGCTTCACGAAGCATGGTCCACTGGCATTTTTACCGATGTTTACCGATGATAAGAAGTATGCAGGTACATTAATGTCGGTAGTTTGGACGTGCAGCAATTCACAGCTTGCTGAAATCATGTCGTTATCTGATGAGGCGTTTTTACGCCGGTTGAATGGCATGTTTGGAAACAGACTCGGGCGATTAACCACAACGACTGCCCGCCAGAGCTATCCACTGATGCTTAAGCAAAGTGAGTTCTTTGTCTCGCATCGCTGTATTTGTATTGGCAATGCTGCGCAGAGTTTACATCCCATTGCCGGACAGGGGTTTAATTTAGCTGTGCGAGACGTTAACGATTTAGTCACTGCGTTAAAAGATGCCAGTGATGCGGGCAGTTTTGCGACTACGCAACAGTATCGTAAAGCCCGTGAAAAAGACAAATTAGCGGTCGTTGGGGCCACTAACTTGCTAGTGCGCGGTTTTTCTAATCACTACTTACCATTTGTCATTGGCCGCAATAAGGCGCTTTCAGCATTAAATTTTGTTGGCCCTCTGAAAAACAAACTGACCCAGTTTGCAATGGGACAAAGGTAATTAATAATGCCTACAAAGAAATCATTAGATCAGTCTAAAGCGGCGCTCATGACACATGCAGATGTGCTAATTGTGGGCGCAGGAATTGTAGGGCAAACTTTGGCTTTAGCATTAGCTCAACTTACCTTAGACAAGCCTCTAAAGATTGTGATTGTCGATTCGCAAAGTTCACTAGAAGTAAGCGGCCTACACGAAAATGTGTTTTCTCCTCGGGTCAGCGCAATCAGTGCAGCGAGCCAAAAGACCTTTGAAAAGTTGCGTGCTTGGCAACACATCACAAGGCGCCAGCCATATACGCATATGCAGGTGTGGGATGCTGATGGTTTTGGAAAAATAGACTTTTCGGCGCAAGAAATTGGTTTGTCTACGTTGGGGCATATCATCGAAAATGAACAGATTACGCAAGGTCTTTTTTACCAAGGAAAAACCCATAAGAATATTACTTACCTGCTTGGCAGCGCAATTGAGCAGATGGTTCATATTAATGGTGAATATCAACTCAAGCTTGAAGATTCTTCTGTAGTATCTACTAAGCTCTTAGTCGGGGCAGACGGTGCGAATTCGTTTGTCCGCCGGCAATTAGGCTTTAATCAAACCTTTTGGGATTATGACCATATTGCGATTGTCGCTAATGTGGCAACTGAGTGCCCGCACGAACTAAGCGCAAGACAAGCTTTCACGCCAACAGGACCCTTAGCGTTTTTGCCATTGGCTGACCCTTATCAATGCTCTATTGTGTGGTCTCAGGATACTCAAGCTGCCAAAGCGCTACTAGCCTTGCCAGAAGATGAGTTTTGCAAAGCCATGATGGTTGCCATTGATGTAAAGCTTGGTGCATGTAAGCTGAGTACTCAGCGTTTTAGTTATCCTTTACGAATGCGCTACGCCAAGCAATGGGTCGATGAATCGATAGCATTGATAGGCGATGCAGCACACACCATACATCCACTTGCTGGGCAGGGTGCTAATTTAGGGATTGCCGATGCAGTTGCTTTGGCAGACAATATTGCCCAAAGCATTGCGACAAACAAGCCTTTTAATAGCAAACAGCAGCTTCGCAAATACGAACGGTTTCGCAAAGCTGAAGCACAAAAAGTGATTGCCACCATGGAGGGCTTTAAACAACTGTTTAGCGGCTCCAACCCGGTTAAAAAATTGGTCCGCAATATCGGGTTAAGCGCTGCAAACAAGCTCAAGCCAGTAAAGCAGTTTTTTATTCAGCAGGCTGAGGGCAAGTGAATACAGCAAACATTAACCGACCCTAATTTACCTGTCGTTTTTCGGAATGAGAAGAGCTCCAAATAAGCATCAGTAAGCCGGATATCAGTAAAAGTGCACACCCTGACAGCAACCAAGGGTTAATATACCAGTGCTCACCCCATTCGAATTTACCAAACATGATGCGCTTCCAACCCTCGAAATGCTGATAGGCGCCTACAAAGAAGCCAAAGGCCGCAATAGTGCTGGCAAAGTATAGGCTTATCCAGTGGCGAGGATTAGGTAATAACAAAAATATACCAAGGATCCCAATGACGGTTCGCTGCATGCGGCAGTAAGGGCACACATACACCAAATCGGTGAGCTCTAACGCCCATGCGGCGACACAAATAATGATGGCAACGACGCCGAGCATTTTTTTATGACTGAGTAAGAAATGTAATAATGTTTTATCCATAAACGTTCACTTTTTGTTTTTAAGTCTTAGGGTGTTTAATCTGCTTTAGAATGCTATTGATTAGGTTTTTGTGCAACAATAAAAATTCACTGAAATAAAGCGTATTGAAGCGCTTAGGGATGCTCTTACTTATATTGAGCTCGGCATTTTCCTGTTTAGGCAAACTAGATGATAGACCATCATATACATTTTTGGAATGGCAATAAGACGTCCGTTAGGCGTGAATATGAGAAACAGCTTTTAAGCATTTGTTTGCAAGAAGCTGGCATGCTGGACGCTAATATCATAGTGGATGAAACCGACTATCCGAGAGCCGAAGACGAAGGTAATATTTTTTCAGGGCCTTGCGATGTGCTAGTCAGTGTTGCCGGTAATCAAAAGTTTGAAGGAAAGCCAGTCAGGGTGATAGAGCTTCCGCTGTGTCATGGCATACTTGGGCATCGTTTATTGATCATTTCTCAACAACAATCGCAACACTTTGCGACAATCAATACTGTTGATCAGCTACAAAGCTTAACAATTGGCATCCCCGCAACGTGGGCAGACGCAGATTTATTTAGGCACAATGGTTTTAAGGTTTTTGAAAAGGGAAGTTTAGAGGATATTTTCGAACGGCTGCTGAAGCAGGAGTGCGACTATGTTGCGTTAGGGGCGAACGAAATTGAGGCTATTTTCAATCAATACAAACTCGCTGACTTAGGACTAATGATTGAACCCCATATTTTAGTTTATTACCCCTTGCCCTTGGTATTTTACGTTCACCCTGAGCAAATACAGCTCGCTGCGGCGATTGAGAGTGGATTGAAAAAAATGATTTCAAGCGGCATGCTGAGATTGTTGTTTGAACGCTATCACCCTAATTTGGTGAATCGTTTAGCGCTAGGCAAACGTAACAAATTCACATTGCACAATCCCCACTTGCCGGCATCGCTCAAAGAATTTTGTCCTGAGCTTAATTTGCCGATTTTGCAGCGTTAACCATCATTTTTACATCTTCTAACAGGGCTTTTGCATCGTAGACGATACCGTCTTTGATTGTATATTTAACGCCGCCCACTCTTGTTGGCTGGTTGTTATCGTCAAGCCGATAATGTCCGGTGCCGTAGAGTACTTTAAAGTTTTGCAGGGGGTTTTCTTCAACAATTACCATGTCGGCTAGTTTGCCGATGGTAATTGAGCCAATGTCATCGTCCATGCCTAAGGCTTGTGCGCCATTTAAGGTTGCCGCTTGCACCACTTCATACGGGTTAAAGCCTGCCTCCTGCAATAACTCTAATTCGCTGATGTAACCAAAGCCATATATTTTGTATATGTAGCCAGAGTCAGAGCCCGTTGTGACACGACCGCCATGGTTTTTATAATCATTTAAAAACTGCATCCACAGCCTAAAATTCTCTTTCCATGAGATTTCTTCTGAGGTTGTCCAATCAAACCAGTATGAGCCATGAGCATAGCGACTGGGTTTGAAGAACTCCCAAAGCGTAGGTAAGGTGTAGTCGCTATGCCAGTCGGCGTTGCGTTCGCGCATTAAATCGCGGCTGGCTTGATAGATAGTCATTGTAGGGTTGAGAGTGAAGTCCAACTCAATAAGCTCGTCGCGCACACTGTTCCATTTTTCACTGCCCATGGGCGCGGCTTGTGCCCACAATTTACCTGCTTCACTGAAGCGGTCTTGCTCGTTGTTGTAATTGTAGCTAGCAGGATAGTCTTGAATGATTCGGTCGGTAAACATCGCTTCGGGAAGTCCGTACCAATGCTCCATCGTAGTGAGTCCGAGGCGAGCAGAATCTAAAACGTTCATACTCATTACGTTAAGCTGTGCATGATGCATCATGGTACCAAGGCCTTGTTGCTTTGCTTCATCTAAGGCGGCTTCCATGATTTTTGGGGTGGCGCCAAAAAACTTAATGCCCTTCGCGCCATCTTTGGCGGTTTGTTTTACCCATTTGCGAGCTTGTTCAGGCGTGAAGATGGGCGACTTTGCGCCCATCCCAAAACCTAGGTAGGGGATGATACGTGGCGCAACAATGGTGTTTTTTTCGCTGCGCTCGACATGGTCCATTACCCAATCCAAACCATTAAAACTGCCAGGCTCTCGAACGGTTGTAATACCATGGGCTAGCCACAGCTTGAAAACATATTCAGCAGGAATGTCGTCGGCCGAACCGCCAATGTGGCCATGCATATCAACAAAACCCGGCAGAACGTAGTGACCGCTTAAATCCATTTCTTTGTCGTTAACATTTGCGACCGGCCTACCAGCAGGCTTAATTGGCACACCAGGATGACCTACGCTAACGATATTAGTGATGCGGTTTTTCTCGATAACGATGTCGACCGGCCCGCGAATAGGGGCGCCATCACCGCTAATTAAATTAACCCCGCGTAAAATCAAGCGCTCGTAGGGGCCTTGGCCTTCGTCAGCAGCGCGACTAGGAGAGGGATCACCGGGCGCCGCGATGGCAAAAATGCCAAGCATAACGACGATCATGATAAATAGTGCGCAATAGCGCATTAAGCGAGATATGAGAATATAGTTTTGCTTATACATGGTTTTTATATTTTTATTTTTTTATTGGACACAGATATTACTATCTGCGGAGCAATTTGTTAACAAGTCTTTAGTAATTTGTTGTGATTGGTAACAAGATCTCTTTACAGGCACCCTCAGCGCTATCTTTTGGCCGGTTTGTGGTGATAAAAATAAACCGAAAAATTCATTTTATGCGCGCTCGAATATATTCAGATAAGGTCTTACTCACCTGCGGGTGCTGGGTGTCTTTGTTAAATAGGCAGATTTTAATTTTGCCTAAGGAAGGCAGGCGTGAGTCTTTCACAATATCAAGTTCAGCCGGCAAGCTGCTTTTTGCCAGTGCAGTAATCCCCAGGCCTTGCTTTATTGCTGCCATCAAACCGTATAAGTCGGCATTGGTGTAAGTGATTTTCCAGGCATGGGTTTGCTGTTTTAGCTGCTTGATCACGCGGCTACGATATACACAACCCTCCGGTGCCAATACCAATGGCAAGGTATTTTTATTTAGCTTGCGCGAATTATCACCTACCCAAACTAAGTCATCTTCGAGCAGAACTTCGGCATCTTTTTCGAAAGCTTCATCTGACAGTGCCAAGATTAAATCAAAGTCTTTGCGAAGAGACTTATCCAGCAGTTGCCTTGAAAGAGACGAAGTTACATCCAATGAAACATCGGGATAGCGCTGGGAAAATTCACCAATGATACTTGGCAGTAGTGTAGATGCGAATTCGCTTGGAATTCCGAGCCGAAGCCTGCCGCGCAGGGTTTGCTGAGTGCTCAGCGTAGTGAATATATCATCATTAATCGCGAGCATTTGTTTGGCTTGCTGATATAAATAGTCACCGTCTTTATTGCTTTGGTAACTTTGTCCGACTTTGCTGAAGAGTTTGCGGCCTAGCTGACCTTCCAGTTTTTTCATTTGTAAGCTAATGGCAGGCTGCGAACGGCCAAGGGCATCACCCGCCTTAACAAAGCTGCCTAATTCTATGATGTTTACAAAAGTACGCAGGTTGTCTAACGACAGTTGCTTAACGCTCATAATTAGCCCTCAGACCAAGTATTTCATTGCGTTGCATAATAAATGCTAATCAAAAGCTTGTAAAACATTAATAAACCTTATGTATAGATAAAAACTTTTAATTTGTTTGCTTTGCCAGCGCTTTCTATACTCAACTTAATAATTGCATCATCAAATAACCATTACAGAGAGCATCATGAATAAAACTCCTTTGCACGCTGCACACCTAGAATCGGGCGCAAAAATGGTCGACTTTTTTGGTTGGGATATGCCAATTAACTACGGGTCGCAAATTGAAGAGCACCATGCAGTAAGGCAAGATGCAGGAATGTTTGATGTGTCGCATATGACCATTGTGGACGTCACTGGGGCAGATGCAAAAGCCTACTTGCGCTATTTATTGGCTAACGATGTTGCAAAGCTAGAGCAAAAAGGCAAAGCGCTCTACAGCGGTATGATCAACGAAGCCGGTGGGGTAGTCGACGACCTTATTGTGTATCACTTTGACGAAACTAACTATCGTTTAGTGGTTAACTCTGCAACCAAAGAAAAAGACCTAAACTGGCTCAATAAAATCGCCGCTCCCTTTACCGTAAATGTCGTTGAACGCAAAGAGTTCGCAATGATTGCGGTTCAGGGGCCAAATGCAAAAGAAAAAGCCGGTAGCTTATTTTCAGCAGCACAGCAAGAAGCCGTTGCCGGTATGAAGCCATTTTTTGGCGTACAGGCAGAAGATTTATTTATTGCTACTACCGGTTACACCGGTGAAGCAGGTTATGAAATTATGGTCCCTATTGCACGCGCTCATGACTTTTGGAACGAGCTCTTAAACGCAGGTGTTAAACCATGCGGATTAGGTGCACGTGATACGCTTCGCTTAGAGGCCGGTATGAATCTATATGGTCAAGATATGGACGAAACCGTATCCCCGTTAGCCGCGAACATGGCTTGGACCATTTCATGGGAGCCAGCCGACAGAGACTTTATGGGTCGCACTGCACTTGAGCAACAAAAGGCACAGGGCACAGAAAAGCTGGTAGGCTTAGTATTCAAAGAAAAAGGAGTACTGAGAGCGGGTTTGGTAGTTAAAACGCCGCAAGGCGACGGCAAGATTACATCAGGAACATTTTCGCCTACATTGGGGCATAGTATTGCAATGGCTCGTATTCCAGCGGGTGATTCAGCCCAACCTGGCGCAGTTGTGCAGGTAGAAATGCGTAAAAATCCTGTAGATGTGCAAGTAGTAAAACCGAGCTTTGTACGCAATGGTAAGAGCGTTTTATAAGTATTTATGTAGCTGGCTGAGCAATGACTCGTCCATACCTTTAAGACTTCAACAATAACAAAATATTAGGATATTTTATGAGCACTATCCCAAAAGACCTACGATATGCCACTACCCATGAATGGATCCGCGCAGAAGGCGACGGTGTTTACACTGTCGGCATCACTGAGCACGCTCAAGACTTACTTGGCGATATGGTATTTGTTGATTTACCAGATGTAGGCGATGCAGTTACGCAGGCAGACGATTGCGCTGTGGCCGAATCGGTAAAAGCAGCATCTGATATTTATGCTCCGCTAACCGGTGAAATCGTAGAGATTAATGAACAGCTAGAAGACTCGCCAGAATTAGTAAACTCTGATCCCTACGGCGAAGGATGGCTATTTAAAGTGAAGGCAGAAGATGAAGGCGAAGTCGATTCTCTACTTGACGCCGAAGGTTACGAAAACTCTATAGACGACGAGTAAGCCTCTCGTGTGAAGGCAGTTTATCTGCCTTTAAGCATGTAGCGCACTAGCGTCATACATGCGGTGTTTGTTTGATAGAAGCGGTAAGCGAGGCTTACTGCTGTTTGTTATTGATGTCACTTTTTACTATACAGGTCACGTAGAATGAATGTTGCAACTAATCCTAATGTTACTTTGTCGTCAGCGAGTTTGAGCGAGTTAGAGAATCAAAACGAGTTTATTCGCCGTCATATTGGCCCTGGCAAGCAAGAAATAGCCGACATGCTCGCTGAAGTAGGAGCGACATCTTTAGACGATTTGATGCAGCAAACCGTGCCTAAAGGCATACGCTTGCCTGAAGCTTTAAACGTGGGTGAGGCCCAACGCGAAGTCGATGCCTTAAAAGAGCTGAAAACAGTTGCAGCAAAAAACGTGATCAATCGGTCATTTATCGGTATGGGCTACAGCAATACTCACACCCCGAACGTGATCTTGCGCAACGTACTTGAAAATCCGGGTTGGTATACAGCCTATACCCCGTATCAACCAGAGATAGCCCAAGGTCGTCTACAGGCAATATTGAATTTTCAGCAAGCGACAATTGATTTGACCGGCTTGCCATTAGCGTCATCGTCTTTGTTAGACGAAGCTACCGCAGCGGCAGAAGCAATGGCACTTGCCAAACGCGTTTCAAAAAACAAAAAATCCAATACCTTTTTTGTGGCTGACAACGTGCATCCGCAAACCTTTGATGTGTTAAAAACCCGCGCAGAAATGTTTGGTTTTGAGATTGTTCAAGGTCCAATGGCTGATGCAGCAGCACTCGATGTTTTCGGCGCGTTGTTGCAATACCCTGGCACTACCGGTGAGTTAGTCGACATTCGTGAGCTCATCGGCGCTATTCAAGATAAGAATGGTATTGTAGCGGTTGCCACTGACATGTTGGCGCTTACCATGCTTACCCCGCCAGGCGAGCTTGGTGCGGACGTTGCGCTAGGCAGTGCACAGCGCTTTGGTGTGCCAATGGGATATGGCGGTCCACATGCCGCATTTTTTGCTACCCGCGATTCTTACAAGCGTTCCCTTCCCGGTCGTATCATTGGTGTTAGTAAAGACACTCGCGGTCGCCCTGCATTGCGCATGGCGCTGCAAACTCGTGAACAACATATTCGCCGCGAAAAAGCCAACTCTAACATCTGCACCGCGCAAGTATTGTTGGCAAATATGGCAAGTTTTTACGCGGTGTATCATGGACCACAAGGTCTTGCAGCGATTGCCCACAGAGTGCATCGCTTTGCCGACATTTTAGCCGCTGGATTGCAGAGCAAAGGCATAACGCTTAAGCACAGTACATGGTTTGATACGCTAACTATCGAAGTGAGTGACAAAGCCAACGTCATTAACGCTGCCCTTGCAAAAGGAATGAACTTGCGCACCGACATTGACCAAGCTGTGGGTGTCTCGCTAGACGAAACCACCACACGCAAAGACGTGGCTGATTTATTCGATGTTATTTTGGGTGCAGGCCATGGTTTGGATGTTGCGGCTCTCGATACGCATATCATTGAAAACGGCAGCGAATCTATTCCAGCGGAGTTAGCGCGTACTACTGAATATTTAAGCCATGAGGTGTTTAACCGTTATCACAGCGAAACAGAAATGCTTCGCTATATTAAATCATTAGAAAATAAAGACTTAGCACTAAACCACTCGATGATTTCATTAGGCTCATGCACCATGAAGCTAAATGCTGTTGCTGAAATGATTCCGGTTACTTGGCCTGAATTTGGTCAGTTGCATCCTTTCGCGCCAATCAATCAAGCACTTGGTTATAAAGAGATGATTGATGAGCTGAGCGACTGGCTAATTAACATTACCGGTTACGATGCACTGTCGATGCAGCCTAACTCTGGCGCGCAGGGCGAATATACTGGTTTGTTAGCCATTCAGCGCTATCATCAAAGCCGCGGCGAAGGCCACAGAAACATTTGTTTAATACCGCAATCGGCACATGGTACTAACCCTGCGTCAGCGCAAATGGTCAGTATGAAGGTCGTAGTGGTAGATTGTGATGTTAAGGGTAACGTGGACTTAGAAGATTTACGTGCAAAAGCTGAAGAAGTAAAAGACAACTTGAGCTGCGCTATGATCACTTATCCATCGACTCATGGCGTATACGAAGAAACGGTTAGAGAGATTTGTGAAATCGTGCATGAATATGGTGGCCAAGTTTATATGGATGGCGCCAACATGAACGCGCAAGTAGGCGTAACCTCTCCGGGCTTTATTGGCTCCGATGTATCACATTTAAACCTGCATAAAACCTTTTGTATCCCGCACGGCGGCGGTGGCCCGGGTATGGGACCTATCGGCGTAAAAGCGCACTTAGCACCATTTTTACCTAGCCACACTGTGATTAATTTACACGCTGCCGGCACCGGTGAAGACCTAGGCTCAAACAGCGCAGTATCGGCTGCGCCTTGGGGCAGTGCGTCAATTTTGCCTATTAGCTACATGTACATCAAAATGATGGGTAGCGAGGGCCTGCGCAAAGCGACTGAAGTGGCTATGCTAAACGCTAACTATGTGGCTAAAAAGCTCGAAGGTCATTATCCGATTTTGTACAAAGGCATGAACGGTCGTATCGCTCACGAATGTATAATCGATTTACGCCCACTAAAAGAAGCCAGCGGCGTTACTGAGATGGACGTAGCTAAACGCTTAAACGACTATGGCTTCCACGCGCCAACCATGAGTTTCCCAGTAGCGGGTACCTTGATGATTGAGCCGACAGAGTCAGAGGCCAAAGTTGAGCTCGACCGCTTTATTGAAGCGATGATTTGTATTCGCCAAGAAATCGAAAAAGTACAGTCGGGCGAATGGGACGCGATTGATAATCCATTGCACAATGCCCCGCATACTTTAGCAGATATTATTGATGCAAACTGGACGCGCAGCTATAGTCGAGAGCTGGCCGCATACCCAGTAGCCGCAGTGGCAAGAGACAAATTTTGGCCAACGGTCAACCGTATCGATGACGTGTTTGGCGACAGAAACTTAATTTGTAGCTGTCCGGATTTGGATTCTTATCGGGATTTTGCGGAGTAATGTGAGGCAGCAATGATCATTGAAAAAATCATGAGCAAACCGATTGTTACGGTCGAGTTTGATGATTCATTAAAAATGCTCAAAGAAATATTTGAGAACGTCAAATTCCATCATTTATTAGTAGTTGATGAGGGAAAGCTTTACGGAGTCGTTTCCGATCGGGATTTATTAAAGTCAATCAGTCCGTTTATAGGGACGCCGAGCGAAAAACCGCAAGACCGGATGACCTTAAATCGTAAAACCCATCAAATTATGACGCGTAAACCTATTACCCTCGGACCCAAAGCGAACGTATACGACGCAATTAGCATTTTTAACCGCCATAAAATTTCGTGTATTCCCATCGTAAATGACAAATTTGAGCCAGTTGGCATAGTCAGTTGGCGAGATATTTTAAGAGTAATGGAAGAAAATCATAATAAAAAAATAAATAAGACGGGTTAACGTAAAGCTAGAGGATTACACGTGAGTAAACTGAAAACTCCAGGCGTATATATAGTTGAAAAAAATGCTTTTCCTAACTCTGTTGTAGAAGTTGCAACCGCGGTCCCTGCCTTTATCGGCTATACACAAAGAGCAGACAAGGGAAGCGAAACCCTTCTCAATAAGCCTTGGCGAATCACGTCAATGTCAGACTTTCATACTTACTATGGTGTTGCGCCACAGCCCTTATTTAACATTATAGATAGCGTTGCAACAAACCCGGCAGATTCCATTCCTCAAACGACTTTCACACACGCTGATAAAACGTACTCACTAAAACAGGCTAATACAAAATACTTGCTTTATTACAGCATGTTACTGTTCTTTCAAAATGGTGGGGGAGCTTGTTACATAGTCTCTGTTGGCAATTACGAAGACAGTATTGAGCCCGCAAAATTAAAAGCCGGTATCGACCTTTTATCAAAAGAGCAAGAGCCGACACTCGTTATTGTCCCTGAAGCCGTTTTGCTTAGTGAAGACGAGTGTATTGATGTTCAGCACGCATCAGTCGCTCACTGCGGGGGCAAAATGCGTAATCGAATGTCAATTCTTGATGTTTGGGGAGGTTTTAAAGCGCGGCAAGACCCCTCAGGAGATTGCATTGCCAATTTCCGTTCAAAATTAGGGAATCACTACCTAAATTATTCTGCTGCTTATTATCCTTGGTTGAATACGTCACTTGTGCAATCGAGTGATGTGAGTTTTGTAAATGTGGCAAACCTCGATGCTTTAGAAGGCATATTAATTAAAGAATTAGAGCTCGAGTTTGCTGATCTCATTGGTTTATCAGAACAAGAACTTAGCCGTCCGGGTAAGGCAGCTAGGTTGGTCAAACAGCAGTCACAGCTTGTAGTCATTTCTAGCCTGAAGCTTGAGCAACCCACAGAGCAAAAAGAACAAGTTCATGAAATGTTAACCTTAATAAGCAAGGTCTATCCAGAGATAGTAAAAGGCATTCAACAACAACTTAACTTGTTACCTCCCGCCGCCGCTATGGCAGGTGTGTACACCATGGTTGATAATTCTCGTGGTGTTTGGGCTGCACCTGCAAACGTGAGTCTTTTGAGCGTTGTTTCTCCAACAGTTAATGTTTCTCATGACCAGCAAGAAGACCTTAACCTAGGCTCAGAAGGTAAATCTATTAACGCTATAAGAGTTTTTACTGGTCAAGGCACACTTGTGTGGGGTGCTAGAACGCTTGACGGTAACAGCCTTGATTGGCGCTATATAAATGTGCGCCGAACTATGATTATGCTTGAGGAATCTATCAAATTAGCAACAAAAGCATACGTTTTTGAGCCGAACACGGAAAATACCTGGGTAACAATCGCAAGTATGATCAGGCACTTCCTAACCGGTGTTTGGAAGCAAGGTGGCTTGGCAGGCTCAACGCCAGAAGATGCCTTTAGTGTCAGCGTGGGTTTAGGCAATACCATGACAAACGTTGACATACTTGAAGGCATATTAAGAATTAGGGTCTTAGTGGCTATTGCGCGACCCGCTGAATTTATAGAGATTACGTTCCAACAACACATGCAAAATTAATTGCCGCTTGGGCAAATCATGCCAATGAAATAACAAAAAAGGCGCACTTTGCGCCTTTTTTTTAGTATGAATTTGGATTTATTCCGGAGTAACTTGATAAATTTGAACGCTGCCTGAGATTTCGTTACCAATAATTAACAACGGCTCTCCTGTTGGGCTGTCCTCAGCGCTAACAAATGACATACCTTCTGGCGCCAAATCACCCGTTATATCTGCACCTTCTGCAACCCCGCGGTTAGCGAAGTAGCTAACAAATTGCACGTTATATGGGTTGGTAATGTCGTAAGCCATTACGCCGCCCATACGCTCAAGACCAACAAATGCGTAATTGCGACCGTTAATTTTACCTAGTGCAAGTGCTTCAGGCTCTGGTCCTTTTGCATCTGAACGAGTGTCGCCTTCATTTTCGTCGTTGTTATTATTAAATAGTGGACCAAAAATTGAAGCGGTAATGCGTTCAAAATCATCGCCAGAATCATATACGACTAATCCGTTAGTATCCCAAATGGTGAAAGAACGCCCGCCATAGGTATACAGCTCTGCATAGGTTCCTGAGCCATCTGTACTGTCGTCAGTAGCGCCTTTAAAGGTCGTTACTAATAGACGACCAATATCGTTATCGTCGTTATTAACATAATCAAAATTTGCGTCTAGTGTAAGATCTTCAACGCGTATTTCATCGATAAATGCTAAACAGCCATCGTCTTCATCAAAGTCTAAACCACCAGCTGCAGCGCAGGCTGCTTCATCTGCTGTGTCAAAGAAGTACTCTCTGCCATCACCTTCATTTGCAGTCACAATGAAGTTAGCGCCATTCCAGCTATAGCTGTCGATAGTGTCAGGCTGATACATACCAAAAAGCCCTGGGTAGTTTTTAAAGTTTACGCCACCATCTCTGTCTGATGGATCAAGCAGTAAGCTTCCCCAATCTTTGAAGCCTAAGCCAATCACATTGCTCAGTGTATTTGTGGTTAAATCGACAATTGCTAATGCGTTATTTTCTTGAATGGCCACAAAAGCCAGAGTGTCGTCTTCCGATATAGCCACGTATTCTGGCTCTAAATCTTTAGCAACAGACGCGGTATACAGATTGCCATTAATTGTTCGACCATCGGGGTTTGCAAAAACTGCACCTTGCGCTTCAAGCTCTGCTTTCAAGCCGTTAAAGCCTTCAAACGTTAATTCAATGTCATCATCAGCGGGAACGCCATTGGTAAGTGTTATGATTGAAATAGAACCTTCAGGATCAACACTGTAATCACCTGCAGGCTCACCTTCATTGGCAACGATTGCTTTTCCGCCTTGGTGAGTAAACACCACATTATCAGGTAAAAAACCAACTTCTACTGTTTTTATAAATACTGGAGCAGCGCCTGTTACGTCGTAAAAAGCAACAACACCACGGGTGCCAGTTTCGGTAGCTACAGCAACGGCCAATACGTCGTTATTGTTATCAAACGCCAAGCTATTCGCTTCACCTGTTATGCCATCGGACGCAAGGTCCAACGTAATCGCTGAATCAACATTTGTGTTTGTAATAATACCTTCTGCGTCTGGCGTGAGTGCACCTGCATCCAAACTATTGATGTCAATAATTTCGACCACAGCCGGATCAACCGACGCATTAACAGCATATACCCAGCCTTTACTTGCTTGGAACGCGACGATTTCGGCACCGCCCTCTGGATCAGAGCTATTCAAAACTGCACGACCGATCAAAGTAGCATTAAGAGTAGTAGGGGCATTAGCGCCAGGTACTCCGTCGGCTCCAGTACTACCAGACGCGCCAGGCGCACCGGCAGGACCGGTAGCGCCGTCTTCACCGTCGAGACTACACGCAGATAAAGTCGTAATAATAGCAGTAGCTAATATTGCCTTAATAAATTGTTTTCTTGCTTTCATTGTTGGCATCCTTGAGTTTGAAGCTCATACACTAGTTAGGACGTGTTACAAAATCATGAAGTTTTCTTTTCGAGTAGATTACAATTTTTGAATAGACAAATTAATGCTATATTTTGTATACAATTTAAAATTTGAATACAAAATGAAATTAGGCACGTTTATTTCAGATATTAGCTTCTCAGCCCTCAGTGCTGGTTTTATCGCTGTACTAGTTGGTTACGCCAGTGCATGGGTAATTGTGTATCAAGCGGCAATTGCAGTGGGTGCTAGCCAAGACATGATTGATTCTTGGATTTGGGCCTTGGGTATGAGTATGGGCTTGGGCTGTTTAGGTTTATCTCTTTATTATAGACGCCCTATCATCATAGCGTGGTCGACTCCGGGGGCGGCATTGTTAGCCACTACACTCACAGGTAATAGTATTGGCGAAGCCATAGGTATCTTTGTGTTTGTTGGGGTGTTGACCTTGTTAACCGGCTTGTCTGGTTGGTTCGACGCTTTAACCAAACGTATCCCACTGCCTTTAGCCTCTGCTATGTTGGCTGGCATTTTAGTGCAGTTTGGCTTGAGTATTTTTACATTGCTACAAAGTGACCCACTAATAGTGGGTTTAATGTTAGTGGCGTTTCTATTTGCCAAACGATGGTTACCTCGTTATGCAATTGTTACCGTACTAATAGTCGGTTTTGTATGTGCCTATGGTTTTGACTTAATCAACCTTCAACAAGTTAGATGGTCGCTTTCTACACCTATTTGGACATGGCCAGAGCTCAATTTAAGTTTGTTGATTGGTGTAGGTTTACCTCTCTTTGTAGTCACCATGACGTCACAAAATGTTCCAGGCATAGCAATTTTACGTACTACTGGACATAACCAAACGCCAGTATCTCCAATATTAAGTTGGACTGGTGGATTAAACGTATTGTTCGCTCCTTTTGGTGCCTTTACCTTAAATTTGGCGGCAATTACCGCTGCTATATGTGCCAGCGAAGAAGCCCATCCTGAAGCCGAAAAACGTTATATTGCCGGAGTGTTCGCTGGTGTGTTTAACATTTTGGTCGGTATTTGTGGAGCGACGGTTGTAAGTTTGTTTGCGGCTTTTCCGGCCTCCATGATTTCCGCGTTAGCTGGCTTAGCCTTGTTAGGTATAATTAGTGCAAGTTTACAATCAACTTTCGAACAAGCTAAATATACAGATGCAGCCTTAATTACCTTTTTAGTAACAGCCTCGGGTGTGTCCTTTTTTAATATCGCCTCCGCATTTTGGGGTATTACCATTGGGCTTGGCACACTCGCTATCAGCCGAATTGCAAGAGCATGACTAATGACTGATAAACAACCAGCAGAAACTTTATATCATCAATTAAAACAAGATATCCGTGATAATAAGTTGCCCGTAGCGAGACCGCTTAAACAAGAGCAGCTTGCCGCAAAATATGGTGTCAGTCGTATTCCTATTCGAACTGGGCAAAGCCAAAGCCATATTGAAACAGCACATCAGTGAAGCCGGTGAAATATTAGTGGGCTATTTACATAAAAAAATGCGTATTTAGTTTTAAATCTGGCTCAAAAACTTGTGTTGATAGGACGAAATTTGAAGTGCTGCCATTTTCAAATACTCGTTTAGTGAGTAAGTAATTAATTACAAAAAGGTAGTGGCCTCGCAGTGCACGTAAATGTAGATAAAAACCCTTTTTCTCAACGTAACTGCGAAACCGGCAGAGATGTAATTGATGTGACTATTGCAGTGGCGAAAAATAATCTAGAGATAAACTGGCACAACGACAGCGTCATTAGAGTGCGAATATTTCAAAGCTAATTTGGCCACAAGCTTAATTGATAATTTTTGCATCCAAAACCTGTCAGGTACTGCTATTTGTCATAGCAAAGACTGTCTGTCAGCGACAATAACCAAGCTTAAATTAGATTCATTAACACAGTCCATCGCCCTTTCAGCACATCGTAACGCTTTAATTTACAAAATCAGCCTTACTCAATAGCGTGATACCCTCTAACATTGATGATATCTCGGGCGTTAATTTACCTGCCTCTACTGCTGCGTCACGACTTTTATAAAACATCTCTGTATAACGCTCTATGCGGCTGCCGAGCACGCGCCAGCCTTCAGCTTTCGCGTTTGATGGCCATGCTTCTAGTTCAATCGAGGCGCTTTCGATTTGATTACTGAAAATATTAACAGCGCTTCGCATAGCAGTTTTATAATCCATACCGCCTGGGCCAGTGGCGTCCATGCTGCCTATCTCGGCAAAGCCAGATAGTGTTTCTGCAGCATTTTTTAAATGGTCATAGTATTTTTGCATCGCGCGTTCGTCATAAGCGTTAATTCGCCCTTTAAAATCGCTGTTTGTGGTAATGCTGCTAGTATTTCTGGTCTCGACAACCACCGTTGGTCTATTTTGTGGGGCAGCAACAATGCTTGCGCCCTCGGTGGCTTGTCGCTGGCCATCCACGGTAAGTTGACCGCCCATGCCGAGGCCACCTTGTACTTGTTGTGGTTTATAGTTGCGAAGCGCCATCACCATTTGGTTGTAAGAATCCGCAAATGCTGCTGTTATAATTTTACCTTCGGGGGAGTTCGAAAACCCTTTTGCGCCGCCAGCGATCCCGGCAAAGAATCCACCAAATATATCAAAGTCGTAATTGCCGGCGCTACCTACGGCACTCGACACCTGAACACCAGAGCGGTTGTCAATTAAGAGTAAGGTGGTTGCGGCCTCGTTTTTACTTAAGCCGCCGCCAATAACTGAGCCGATGCTGCCAAATAAACCCCCTGCAACACCTTTTAAACCGCCGGTTCCCTTCGCTGAAAACTGTATGGAAGGACTTACGGTGTAATCTGCGGTGACCATTTGGCCGCCGCCAATATTACTGCCGGAACGCAACTGCCCCGACTGCATAAGTTCGCGCTCTCTGTTCATAGCATTCATGGCGGCACCGCGCTCGACCACCACAAAACAATTGGATTGTTGAATCATGGTACGAATAACCGGCTCGGTGCTGCCTAAATTTGGGTAGCGATTACGGTAGTCTCCCCACCATGGTAAAGAGCGGTCTTCAAACAGCGCTAAGGTGCCTAAAGGAGTATCGCATTGCTCTAAAGAATTATTTGCGTTTTCGGTATTGGCGCCAGCAGCACCGCCTGTAACGGTATTGCCACTGCTACCGCCTAGTGACGGGGTGGTCGACATACAGCCAGTTATCAATAAAGATGTCGCCAATGCTATCCCGAGCATCGTTTGTTTCGACTGCAGTTTCATCAATGAGTGTTTAATTTGCATGCGTTCATCCCTTAATGTGGTAAATCAGTGTGGTAAGTAAACGTGGAGCGATACAGTTAACTTAGGAATCTTAGATATACTTCGCTTCGGTAACCGACACAAACCATTATTCGCTCGTGGTCTGTCACTTAGCCCTTAAGTGTCGTTATCTGGCGTTAAGTATCTATTCGTATTTGTTTTTTAGAAAACTAATATCTAACAAAGCCGTGCATTAACTCATTGGTTTGTATAGTATAAAAAGCACGCATTATTTGCCGCCAAAGTTAATATGGATGCTAGAAAGCGAAAAAGAGGGATAAGGGCGTCTAGAGAAAAGCTAGAGGCCGCAATGCTAAACGCCGGTTTTGACACTCAAACCGATTTAGCAAAATACATCGCTATAAATGAAGGTATCGACAAACCCCCTAAAGACCTCGTCAATAAAGTATTCAGAGAGCAAGCAGTATCGACCCATAACCTCGCCCGGATTGCTAATGCCTTAGGAATATCTGCACATACCATTTATCTCGCTAGAGATGACAAAGAGTTTGAGGCAGTGGTACAGGTCCAGCAATCTCAATCGGCTGATGAAAACACGCAACATAATGTGGCTGAATCTAGGGCTATCGAGCACGATTCAGAGATTCAAACCGATAATCATAAGGCCTCAGAATGCCAAGAAACCGAGCCTACGCAGGCCAGTTTCAAACCCAAAGGGCTGATGCATGAATATCCTCATAAGAAGAGTTTCATTTATTTCGCTTTTGTATCGCTATTTGCATTTGCCGCTTATGGATTGTTGAGTTATCAATCGAGCACCTTCGAAAATACCTCTACTAAAATTGAATCGCCCTTAGGTGTGGTCAGACTTATTGTTCAGGCACCTAACAGTATGAAAGTAGCAGCAGATAAGCTGATGCAACTACTTAACACCCACGAAAATATTACTGCTGTGCTTGCCAGTTCACCAAACAGCTACGATATGGATGCTCAGGAAGCGCTTTTGAAGTGGCAAGCACATGCAGTGTTGAAACTTGCACAAACGCATTATGGAAATTACACACGCATTGAGGCAATGATTGACACCAGTCAAGATCACGCAGTTCTGCATCAATCTATTTTACATCAATCGGAAGTTGCATTAGGAGCAAGGCCTGCGAATGTTAAAATTGTGCAGCAAGTACTGAAGTTTATTAATGGACAAGCGACCGACACTATCGACTCTGTGTCTGCAGCGTCCCATACTTATTTTGCAAAGGGAAAAAACGCTCTATTTTTAAGTCACTCTGCAGATGCTTATCAAAATGCCATTACACTGTTTGAACGTGCCATTCTTGAAGATGAGAGCTATGCATTGGCGTATGCAGAATTATGTAGGGCCTTTGCAAGATATAGCTGGATACAGAATGAAAGTGAATCACTTGAAAAGGCGGCTGTGTATTGTAATAAGGCAGAGCAACTTTCGCCAGATGTGCCGTCGGTAGCGACTGCTAGAGCCGAATTGCTTATTCATACTGGCGAAGCTCTGAAAGCGGTAAACGCGATCGAAACTGTAATAATGCCAAACCTAGAAGACGCGGATTCATTATCGACTTGGGCTGGAGCATATTTAGCCTTGTACAATCAATCGTCAAACAGTAAAGATGCAGATAGAGCAGAGCAGCTTGCTTTAAAAGCTTTGCGTTTAGCTCCTCAACATTGGCATGCTATCAATACCCTAGGTAATTTATATTTTGCAAGAGGGGAAACCAGCAAAGCCAAAGAGCAGTTTGCGGCGGCATCTAAAGTGGTTAAGCACGAAATTATTTTAGCAAACCTTGGCACCTTACAGATGTGTTTTGGTGAGTTAGAAAATGCACTGCGAACATATCACGACGTCATTGATAATTTTCAGAATGACTACATCGGCTATGAGAACCTGGGGTCAGTTTATTTTTATCAAAAACGTTACGAACAAGCTGCCGAGCAAAAGTTATTCGCCATTCAAAAACAGCCAGAGATTGCTATTCATCAAGTATGGGGTAGCTTGGGCGAGGTATACTTACGGATGGGATCTTCAGAGGAAGCTTTACGCTATTATACAGAGGCGCTCGTGTTAACTGAGCGAGACCAACTGATTCAAGATGCGAGTGTCAGCATTGGTTTTTATAAGTTCTACTACCAAACCAAGATCAAACAAATCAACCATAGCTTGACGATCACCAATAATTTTGTAGACAAAGTAAACGGCTTTTTCAATCAAAAAAAGCATCTAGGTTTAAAGGAAAGAAGCCACCTAGCATGGTTAGCCTATAAAGCAGGCGAAGGTGAAAAAGGGCAAATCCTATGGCAGGAAATATCGCAGGTTTGCCCGATTTATAAGCGGTCGCCAGAGCTACTCGCACAACTCGCTCCGCCAACGTAGACGCGTTTGCTCTCTCAATTTTTAGGTGTTATTTAAATTAGCGCCTTTCCATAAAATGAAGTACTGTTGCTCTTTCGGGAAAATGCATTTTGTCTCAAACGAGGTATGATTGCTTTAAGACCGTTTCAGTTTCGGTGTCGTAAATTAACAATCCGCTAGATACATCATTGAGTTGCCCGATGACCTTTCCCTTGCTGTTCCAAACTGTACTTTGGCCGGCACTTAAAAAATTATCGCAGTATCCAATGGAGTTAGCCATCAGTATAGGAATGCTGCATTTTTTTGAGAATGATGCAAAAAGTGAATTGGCTTTATGAATCCCATTTTGGGGCTTAGCAACGCTCGCGATAAAAGCTTTTGCGCCCAAATTTACAGATTGAAGAAACCGTTCATTTTGCAGTGTTTCATAGCAAATACCGATCCCTAACTTTTGTCCTCTTACCTGAATGACCGGCTCGCTGTCACCGCATACAAAGTAGGGCAGTTCATCGCTATGCAAGATGGTTTTTGAATAAACTTGTCGATGCTTGCTCGGCTGAAAGATTAGCATGCTGATGTTCAAACCCGTATCAGATTGAGTGGGGATCCCAATGCCAATCGTTATCTCGTGTTCCTCAGCAAGCTCTTCAAAGCAGTCAAAACTTGCAGAATGTGGGTTTTGAACAAGTTGTTTGGCCAAGGCTGGCTCAAATCCTGTTATGGATAACTCTGGAAAGATAATTACGTCTATGCCTAATACGACAGCAGACCTAATGGCCGCTAAATGACTGTCGATGTTTGCGCTAACATTTCCTTTTTGAGGGCTTATTTGAACGATGCAAATTTTCATATTGTATATTTTTCTTTCGTTATAGTTTAAGCAGACGAATGCGGAGCGCGTTTGATACGAAAAATTCATAGCACCCCTTAACCATACTAAATTTAACGGGCTTGTTTTAAAAATAGTATAGCTTGTTTGACACTTATAGGGCGAGAGTGAAAATAACCTTGGAAATATTGACAGCCATAGTCGCTTAAAAGTGTTAGCTGTTCTTGCGTTTCTACTCCCTCAGCAACGATATCTAAGCCCATTTTTAATGCAAACGTAATCAGGCCGCTTACTAAATCACGATCCGCTGAATTGTGCTCGAGTTCAGCAACAAAGGTTTTATCAATTTTGATTTTGTTAACTTTAAAATCTCTCAGGTGAGATAAAGACGAAAACCCCGTGCCAAAGTCATCTAAAGCTACTTCGACACCAATCGCCTGAAATTCAGACAACACCTGAGCAACCAAATGAGATGAACGTCCGATTAAAGCAGTTTCGGTAATTTCTAAAATCACCATTGATGGAGCTAATGCATATTCGATAAGTAAACTGCTCACGCGATTAAAAAATTCTGGTTCTAAAAACTGTGGCGCCGCGATATTGACGGCAATCTTTCCTGGAATGAGCTGCAAATCTAGCATTTTGCGCATAGCGCTAAAAGCTTTCTGCATAACAATCGAACCGATGGGGTTAATCAAACCTAACTCTTCGGCAACTGGAATAAAAATATCAGGCGGAATACTTTGTTCTTTGTCAGAAAGTCTTACTAGTACTTCAAATCCAATATGCTTTCCTGTTTTAATCGAACAGATAGGTTGCAGCACAATATTGAAAAGGTCGTTTTCGATTGCTTCGATCAATAGAGCCTTTAAGTATTTTTGATAATCTACTTTTTGTCTCACCTCAATGTCGAAATATAGCCACTGGTTTCGTCCCGTCTTTTTTGCCTCATTAAGTGCCATATCTGCATTTATAATAAGTGTTTCAAGGTTGTCTCCATCGATTGGATAGCGAGCAACCCCCATTGAGCATGACGTTGTATAAGAGTTATCAAGTAGCCAAAATGTCTTGGAAGCAGTTTTATGTAACTTGTCTAAAAATTTTTGTATTTGAGACTTGTCGATGTTGTCGTTGTTTAAAAATAGCGAAAATTCGTCACCGCCCACTCTTGCAACAACCGCCTTATTATCACAGATTTCTGTGATTCTATTTGCCATTTCTTTGAGCAATAAATCACCATATTCATGTCCTAAACTGTCGTTTAGTTCTTTAAAATGGTCGAGGTCTATTTTTACTAGTAATATTTCTGAGGGTGGTGTTAAGAAGGTATTATTTTTTAGACTCGTCTTTAGCTCTTGGTTAAAACCAAATCGATTATGTAATCCTGTAAGTTGGTCATATGTCGCCGCACGTTCTAATTCGTATTCTACGGCTTTTCTTTCAGTAATATCATAGCGAGTAGAAACGTAACGTAAAATCTCTCCATCGACTCCATTTACAGGTACTATGGTCGTATCGACCCAGTACAAAGCGCCCGATTTTCCGCGATTACATACTTCGCCATGCCAAGTATTTCCTGCGCTAATTTGACGCCACATATCAGTGAAAAACGCCCTATTATGGAATCTAGAGTTAATGATTCGATGGTTTTTACCTATCAATTCGCCGCTTGAATAGCCACTTATTTTACAAAAGTTTTCATTAACGTAAGTAATCACCCCATTCGGATCGGCGACTGAAACTATAGCTTGTTCGTCAAGCGCTCTGCGATACGCCTTTAAATCAATACTTTCTTGAAAATGCGTACGCTCATTAGTAACGTCTTTTTGTAAAGCAACGAAGTATTCAATATCACCATTACTATCAAAAATAGGTGATAAATTGATTTCGGTTAAGTATTGAGATCCTGATTTTGTATAGTTGATTATATCTACTTTGCATGCACTATGATTTTTTATAGATGTGGATATCAATTCTATACTTTCAGGGTTTGATGAGGCACCTTGTAGCAAATAGCCAGGGCGCATTCCTAACATGTCATCTAAGCAATACCCAGTCATCTTGGTGAAAGCATCGTTGACCCACAAAACTAGGCCTTGAGTGTCGGTTAGTACGATTGCTTCACAAACATGCTGCAGTGCAATTTTGGCAAACAGTTCGTTATTGATCATGAATTTTGCCCGTTTATAACATTATTGCTTAAATGTGATAGGTTTAGGAGCTTTTATGTTTTAGCCCCTGTTATGATATAACGGAGTTGGAAAGGATTACATTAGCCTTATTTAGTCAAAAACCGTTTTTGTATATAAATATTTTAAATAATATAAAGAGTTTCTAAAGGATAATGGTATGAAATTATTGATAACATGCTTGTGCTTATTAATGTGTTATTTGAACTTTTCAAAGCTCGCTATTGGCAACGAGACCGACATAGTTGTTGGCAAACATCAATTTTCATTTTCGCAGTGGCCTGGGAGTGCGTTAGAGGTATGGGCGTATAAACCCAGTAACTATCGCGCCGACAGTAAAGTGCTGTTTGTAATGCATGGTGTGCAGCGAGATGCCGATCGCTATCGCGATGAATGGGCAGACTTAGCCGAGCAACATAACTTGCTGTTAATCGTCCCTCAGTTTACGCAAAAAGATTTTCCTCGCTCCACAGGATATAACTTAGGAGCGGTGTTTGTAGACAGTTATTATCAAAAGACTAATCCCCGTGAATTGTGGTCATATTCAGCTATTGAACCGCTTTTTGATTATGTAAAGTCTAAGTACGCAAACACGAGCACGCGCTATAACCTTTATGGCCATTCTGCCGGTTCGCAATTTGTGCATCGCTTTGTGTTTTTTGTGCCAGAGGCCAGAGTCTCAAAAATCGTCACTGCCAATGCGGGGTGGTATACCGCGCCCGATTTTGACATCGAGTTTCCTTATGGACTGAAAAATACGCCGGTTAGCCAAGATGATTTGCTTATGTCATTGCAAAAGCCGGTGGTTGTATTGTTAGGCGATGCCGACAACGACCCAAATCACCGTAGCTTAAGAAAAGCCGCGCCCGCAATGCTGCAAGGCAAACATCGATTTGCTCGTGGTATTTACTTTTTCAAGCAAGCCGCACTAGCGGCAGAAAAGTACGAGGTAAAATTCAATTGGCAGCTAGTGACGGTGCATGGCGTTGGCCATGAGAACGGTCTTATGGCCAAAGCTGCAATTGCTTATTTAGTTGATTAAGTCTTTACTCAATAGTTGAGTTTGGGTGCTCAAATAGAGTACCTGAATTGCAAAAAAAAAAGGAAGCGGTGAGCTTCCTTTTCTTGGTTAATACGCAACACTTTATATTGCTAAGAGGCGCCCACTTTAGGCCCTGCATCAACTAAACTGCGTCCATGTGCAGTATCGGTAAACTTTTCGAAGTTTTCGACAAATAAGCCCGCTAAATTTTCAGCTTTTTCATACCACTGCTCAGCATCAATATAGGTGCCTCTTGGATCCAGTATGCTTTGCTCAATATCACCCAGCTGCGTGGGAATGCTCAAGTTAAATATCGGCAACATTTGTGACTCAGCGGCATCTAAACTGCCATCTAAAATCGCGTCTATAATTGCGCGCGTGGCTTTTATTGAAATACGTTTACCGCTGCCGTTCCAACCAGTATTAACTAAGTACGCTTGGGCATTTGCCGCCTGCATACGCCTTTCTAAGACATTGGCGTATTGGGTGGGGTGCAGGGTTAAAAATGCCGCGCCAAAGCAGCTTGAAAACGCCGGAGTCGGCTCTGTTATCCCGCGCTCGGTTCCAGCAAGCTTCGCCGTAAAGCCCGAGAGTAAATAATATTGCGCTTGTGCAGGGGTCAGTTTGGCAACCGCGGGCAACACACCAAAGGCGTCAGCGGTTAAAAAGATGACTTTGTTAGCATGACCAGCTTTAGAAACGGGTTTTACGATATTATCAATATGATGGATTGGATAAGAAACGCGCGTGTTTTCGGTAATTGAATTATCAAAGTAGTCAATTTTGCCATGTTCATCAACACTCACGTTTTCGAGTAGCGCATCGCGCCGAATGGCTGCGTAAATATCGGGCTCATTCTCTTTACTTAAATTAATCGTTTTTGCGTAACAACCGCCTTCTAAGTTAAATACGCCGTTGTCGTCCCAGCCATGTTCATCATCACCGATGAGCTGTCTTTTAGGATCGGTTGAAAGGGTGGTTTTACCGGTACCCGATAAACCAAAAAAGATGGCAACATCGCCTTTTTTGCCCACATTTGCGCTGCAGTGCATCGAGGCAATACCCTGTAAAGGCAAATAATAGTTCATCATTGCGAACATGCCTTTTTTCATTTCGCCGCCATACCAGGTGCCGCCAATAAGCTGAATGCGCTCGCTCAGATTGAATGCCACAAAGTTTTCGGAGTTAAGGCCTTGGGCGTCCCAGTTTGGGTTAGAGGTTTTAGCACCGTTCATTACTACAAAGTCGGGTGTAAACCCGGGAAGCTCCTCAGCGCTTGGGGTAATAAACATGTTGGTCACAAAGTGCGCCTGCCAGGCTACTTCAGTGATAAAGCGAACCGACATACGAGTGTCTTTATTCGCTCCACAAAACGCGTCAACAACAAATAGGCGTTTATCGCTTAATTGAGTCGTAACCAGTGTTTTTAGTTGATCCCACGTGTCTTGGGTAATGGCTTTGTTGTCGTTTTTACCTTGATCTGACCACCACAAGGTATCTTTCGTCACGCTGTCTTTTACGATGTACTTATCTTTAGGCGAGCGGCCTGTAAATTTGCCGGTTTTCACGCAAACCGCACCCGATTCAGTCACATAGCCTTTTTCAAAACCGCTGAGTTCTGCTTTGGTTGTTTCGTGAAAGAGGATGTCATAGCTGGGGTTGTGTAAAATTTCAGAAGTGGTGCTTATATTGTAATCTTTCAATGAATCGATCAATTTCACCGAGCGCTCGCTAATTTTGTTTGTGGTTTTGCGCGATAGTCTACTGGTTTTCGGCCCTGTCCTCCACCTTTTATCTAGATACTCGCTATAAAAATGACGAATGTATTATTATTTTAAGAAGAAGGCATTTTTTGTCTCTAAAACCTGTAATACTTAATGTTGGCTTTCAATGCTATGATCGCTAATTTGTGATTTTGATGGACTTCTCATCCCCAGTTCGTAAACCCTGTAACCAGCCAAACTGCCGCGGCCATAGATATTCCTACCAGCACTAAAAGAGAGCCTAAGTCTTTGGCTAAGCCTGAAAGCGGATGAATGTCTAAGCCAATCCTATCGACCACTACTTCGATGGCGGTATTTACAATTTCTAGGAGTAAAATCAACACTACCGACAGTATCAACATTAAGCGCTCTAGTGCAGTCTGAGCAATCAGCGTGCTAAGTATTGCCGCAGCAATCAGCAATCCCACTTCTTGTTTGAACGCCGCTTCATTTTTAAATAGCCAATGCAAGGCATTAAGTGAGTTTTTGCCAGCCAAATAAATACGTTTTATACCTGTGTGTTTGTTTGTCGGATTAAACATTAATTTATCGCCTCACTAGCTTGTATATCAGTTTCGGTCTGTTCTCTTGCAGCAAGTCCGTCGGTTGCCCGGCAATTAGCAAAAGTATCCTGTTGCCGCTGATAAACCTTACTGTCCACTGCGGTAATGCCCATCACAATATCAAACACATTGTCGTGAGAAATAAATTCAGTGCTTAGCGCCTTTAAGCAATTCATATCTTCACTTGTCTTAGATTGCGCTTGCCAATACAGCATAGGGATATGGGTTTGTTCAGATGGCGCAAAGGCATAAGGCAGCCCGTGTAAATACATGCCCTTTTCACCCAATGATTCACCATGGTCAGACACGTAAAGCATGGCGGTTTGCGCATTCGCTTTTGTTTCTAGATGTTGCAAAGCGCCAATGATCTGGCTAAGCACAAAATCTGTGTAGGCGATAGTATTGTCGTAGGTATTAATCAGTTGCTCTTCGCTACAGTGCTGAATGTCGCTGCGCGGGCAGTCTGGGGTAAACACGGCTTTATCCTTTGGGTAGCGCTTGAAGTAAGTGGGTCCATGTGAGCCCATCATGTGCAATACAATAAGGGCATGTGGATGCGTAAGGTTATTCAGTTTCTCGTTTAAGGGCTGCAGCAAAGCCTCATCTAAGCAATATTCTGTATCGCACAGTGGATTGCTTGGCGTGGTTTCAATACTGATGGTGTTTACCCGGCTACACACGCCTTTGCAGCCTCCGTTATTATTGTCTATCCAGAGCACATCGGCTCCTGCTAAGCTGATAATATCGAGCAGGTTTTGTTGATAAGACGCTTCACGCTTTTCAAATTCAGCGCGATTCAGCCTAGAGAACATGCAGGGTAACGATACTGCGGTAGCGGTGCCGCATGAGGCCATATCGGTAAACGACAGCACATCGAGTTTGTCGGTATACAAGTTAGTTTGTTTTGCATATCCATTTAACGAAAAGCTTTGTGCTCTGGCGGTTTCGCCAATCACTAAAACCGTAACGACAGGTGCAGTCGTGGTGGTCTCTAAGCTTGGATAGCGGTCGAGCAGTTTAAAGGCTAAAGGCGCGGAGTAGTAGTTGCGATTAATATATTTCAGCGCTGAGTCTACAAATTTGTAAGGCGTTATATAGACCTGAAGCTCTGAGTTGTTTCTGCCTACGGCGGCATAGTTGGCGTAAAAGAAAACCGAGGTGATGCCAATAACTACCGTACTTATCGCTACTAAGCGAGCCCGCGCAATAAGCATATTTACAAAACCTTGTTCTGTTATCTTGATGTTGAAAACCAGCAGCGAAGGCATGACACCAAATAAAAAGATAAAGCCTACCGAGTACAAATTGATATACGAAAACGCTTCTGCGCCGTCGGTTTCAAAGCCATTTTGTACCATAGAATAATCAAACACAGTGCCATAAGTAGTGGTCGCATAAAAGATACATGACGACGCCATTAGCGTGATAATCAGCACCGGTTTAAGGGCTTTCCCGAGGCTTAAAATACTATTGATAAAAACAAATAGAGATGTCAGCAATACAGGTACGGTGAACATAAATAATAGGCTGTGCTCAGGCTCAATAAGCACCGCATTAAATACTCGTTTCAAAAATGGATAGTTAAGCACCACACTTAAATATACACAGGTGATAACAATCAATTGGTTACTTGAAATAGCAAAATTGGATGTATCGGCAGTTTGTGTTTTAACAGAGCTTGTTTTCATGTTGTGTACCACTTTTTAAAGTAGTGGTAGTATAAAAAACTAAGCTTAAGGGAAGCTGAGGGTAGACTGATAGTTTTCAAAGTTGGCTAATTTTCAGTAAAGCTTCAGTCAATCTTAAGGTTTGTGGCATAAGCTAAGATCAAATTTATGCAAGAGCGGTTGTTAAAACCACAAGTGATATGTCACAAATTCAATCAATAAGTGTCGTTATACCCGCTAAAAATGAAGCGGACAACATTCAGCCTTTAGTCAGCGAGATTTTTCTGTATCTTTCTGAGGCGTATGACTTTGAAATTATCTATGTGGATGACGGCAGTACCGACGATACGGCACACAAAGTAATGCAGTTGGTCAATGAGTTCCCTAATAAAATACGTTTATTACAGCATAAAAAATCAGTTGGCCAAAGTACCGCCATATATTCGGGCGTAGCAAATGCAAAAGGTGGAGTGATCATTACTCTAGATGCAGACGGTCAAAACAATCCTAAAGACATTCCGAAACTGCTAAAACGAGCGGCCAGCTTTAAACACGGCAGTGATTATTGCATTACAGGTTTTAGAAAGGCACGTAAAGACACTGCATGGAAACGTCTGCAATCTAGAGTAGCAAATAATGTGCGCGCTGCGCTGTTAAAAGACGATACCCCTGATACCGGTTGCGGCCTTAAAGTGTTTCCACGTGCAACGTTTTTGAAGTTGCCATACTTTGATCATATGCATCGATATTTGCCCGCCCTAATAAAGCGCTTAGGCGGCAGCATTGAGGTTGTGGAAGTAAGCCATCGAGACCGCCAGCACGGCGTGTCAAAGTATGGCATGTGGGGACGGCTGTTTGCTGGTTTAATCGATATGCTAGGGGTAATGTGGCTGCAGCGCCGAACTAAAATACCGCACATTCAGGAGCCTAAAATTGATGGCCAGTAAAGAAAGGTTTGTTTGGTACAAGCACGGTCTTGGCACAGTAGTGCTCTGTGTCCTAATTGCGTTTGTGCTGTCGTATACAGATGTGTTTAGCGCATTTAATGAAGGCTGGATTGATAGAGACGTTCGCGACCAAGGCATCCAGGGCGCAGTGTATTTCGTGGTGGTGGCAACCATGCTAACCGCCTGTGGCGCACCTAGGCAGGTTATGGCGTTTTTAGGCGGATATGCTTTTGGTTTTGTGAGCGGTGCGCTTTTAGCAACCTTGGCCACGGTGCTAGGCTGTATGCTCGCATTTTTTGCCTCCAAACTGTTAATTAGACCGTTTATTCGTAAACGATTTGCTCGCAAAGCCAAGCAAATCGATAGCTTTTTACATTACCATCCTTTTCGTAAAACCATCATTATTCGCCTGCTGCCGGTGGGCAGCAATATCATGACTAACCTTTTGGCTGGCACGACGTCGGTTAAAGCAAGTGCATTTTTTGTTGGCTCAGCATTGGGATATTTGCCGCAAATGGTGATTTTTGCGCTATTAGGAAAGGGCCTGTTTATTGGCTCAGAATGGAAGATTGCCGTTAGCATTTTGCTATTGCTGGTTTCTAGCTTTATGAGCGTGTCGTTATATAAAAAGTATCGTCGAGAGGAAGCATCATTGCCTAATGCCCCCATGGACGATTGTGCTAACACTGATAGTAAGAGTCGTGCATGAGAACCAGCACCGTTACCCCCGCTATTTATAAGCACACTAATAGGATTGCTGAACTTCTATTGTGCTCTTTTGGGCCGCTGTTTATTGTCGCAGGCATGTTAATTTTTACCGGTATGGGATTGCGCGATCCATGGCCGGCCGACGAGCCACGTTTTGCGTTAATTGCCAAAGAGATGGTAGAAACAGGGCAGTGGTTATTTCCTGCAAGAGCGCAAGAGCTATATCCCGACAAACCACCTATTTTTATGTGGACCATTGCAATATTTTATTGGCTTACCGGCTCTATTCGCGTGTCTTTTTTAATGCCTTCGGCTATCTCTGGGCTGCTCACCTTATTCTTAGTATACGATATTGGTAAACGCTTATGGTCCAAGGAAGTTGGATTAGTGGCAGGCTGGTTGTTACTGTTTAGTTTTCAATTTTTATTGCAGGCTAAAACTGCGCAAATTGACGCCACGGTTAGCGCTTGGATGATGATTGGCTGCTATGGTATTTTGCGCTACGCATTAGTCGACGGTAAGTACCGATGGTATGTATTGGCATGGTTTTTCATGGGTATTGGCGTGATCACCAAAGGCGTGGGCTTTTTACCGATGCTGATGCTGATCCCACTAGTGTTTTATCGCTATCAAGCCAAGGCTTCTCAAAGCCCCGTCAGCTATTCTCATTGGACTTGGTGGATGGGGCCCTTAATCATGCTAGGCGCCATTGGGCTTTGGGTAATCCCAATGCTGATTGTGGTGGCGCAGTCTGATAATACCGCCTTTGAAATGTATCGCGATAACATATTGTTTAAACAAACGGTTACCCGCTATGCCGACTCTTGGCACCATTTAAAACCAGCATATTATTATGTGACATCGGTGATTCCGGTTTTTTGGTTACCGCTTAGTTTGGCTATTCCTTTATTAATTAAGCCTTGGCTAAGCGCTTTTAAATCTCTTGATCCACGCATTATTTTGCCGCTGAGTTGGGTGGTGTTAGTGATTATTTTCTTTAGTATTAGCCCGGGTAAACGGGGGGTATACATATTGCCTGCTTTACCTATGCTGGTTTTATCAGTTGCTCCTTACTATCAACAACTCTTTAGCAAAAAGGGCTTAAAGCGGTTTTTATTTGTTTTGGTCGCATGTTTAAGTATGGCTTTGACAGTGTTTGGCATATTAGGATTACTAGATGTGGCAGCCGTAGCAAAACTGGCGGCAAAAATTGAAGTCACCCCTTGGTACTTCTTCTTATGCATAGGAGGACTCAGCACAGCAGGTTTGCTATATGCGTTTATCTACAATAAGTGGCTTGCTTGGCCAATATTTTTTGCAGTGCTGTGGACAACATATAGCACCTATGGCTATGTATTGAGAAATGAGGTGAGCACGCCGCGTGCTATTTACGAAACGGCCAAGCCCTTTCTCAGTGACAGCGCAGAGATCGCATTAGTAGATTACTCTGAGCAGTTTATTTTGCTTTCGCCCTATCCGATGTATCACTTTGGCTATAACACGCCGCTCAAATATCAATTAGAAGCGGCATATCATTGGCAATCGAAGGACAACCAATATTTGATAATTGAAGATAAGCTGATTGATCAGGCGTGTTTTGATATGGAGCAGAGCATCGATTTAGGTTTTGCGCATCGGCGGCATTGGATTTTACTGCCAAGCGCGGCAAAGAAAGCAGACTGCGGATATAAACAGTCTCAACACCCTGTGTATTTTTACCAACATAAATAACTAAAGCATGGAGCAAGCAGGCTAAGGCGTGTTTTTACGCGCGTATATTTTGCATGGCTTGCTCATCTTTAAACCTTATGGTTTTGCGGGTGCCAATCGATACCTGCGTCGGAAGCTCGCTATTGCTGCCAAACCCAACAACAAAAATACATTTAATGAACCACCGCCTCCAGATGATGACGGTGGTGCGCTTGGTGCATTAATCAGGGTGTTTGGAGCCGGATTTAAGTTGGGATTGGTGACAACGGCAGGATCAATTACTACGATATCGGTAATGATCACCAAATTACTTTCGTCCGGTATTACGCCATTTTGTTGATCGGCTGTTGTATAATCTCGTAATGGTATTTCCGGAAAAGAAGGTTGATCATTGCTAAAGCTAAAACTAAATATGCTCAATGCTGCTATTGCATCTACAACATCCATACCATCTCCTAGCACTTGACCGAACACAGTAAAACCACCATTTTGTAAATCTAAGTTGCTTGAATTATTACCCAAGTTCACAAAAAATTGTGACGTTGCACTATTAGGATTATTTGCTTGTTTAGCCATTGCCAAAGTGCCGCGCAGGTTGGATAAAACTGGTTCATTTCTCACTGGACTTAGAACATTAATGAGTTCAGGTGGGAATGCATTGTTATATTGAAAGCCACCCATCTGAATCACAAAATTTGATGAACTGCGGTGCACAGTGTTGTTTGCATAGGCCCTAGAATTAACATACTCCAAAAAGTTAGCGACAGTTTGCGGTGTTGCTTCGTCAAATAAATTTACCTGAAAATCACCCATTATTGTGCGTACTTCAACCACGGTTGCTTGGCTAGATGCTGAAAAGATGCTGGCCAATGAAAGCAATAAAGCTACGGTATATGTTTTAGTGTTCAAGCTTTTGTTCCTAAGCTAAAAATGTCATTGCCTGAAAGGATATAGCAGTACCAAATTGATTACTAGAGCTGTTGGGTTTTACGCCTTGTTTTTAACATGGTTTACACGCTTATTTATGAAGCTTGTTTAGTTGGTTATACGGTTAAAAAAAGCAATAAAGCAAAGTTGCTAAAAATATGTTAATTTAATGTTGCTAAAATAAAAAATATAGATTGTATCTTACACTCAGCTTACTGCTAAAGAGGCAATTACTATGAAAATCACTGCGTTATTTTTAACATTTCTTTTGTTTGCTTGTTCACCCCCACCCAAAACAGATGACACATCATTGCTCGTCGAACCATCTGAATCGACTGCTGTAGAAGAACAGATATCGTCTGTGGACGCATGTAGTTTGGTCTTAGGTTTTGATGCTTGGGAGCCCTATCAATATGTCGATGTTGGCGGCGTAATCACCGGATTAGATATTGAACTTATTTCAGGAGTTGCAGAGCAAATTGGCTGCGAAGTTTCCTATCAACAGGGCACATGGGTTGATTTACTTGCGGCTCTGCAATCGGGTGAAGTTGATATGCTATTAGGCGCCTCAAAAACCCCCGCTCGGCAGGAATTCGCCTATTTTAGTGACTCTTACCGAACGGAAGAGTTTTCTTTGTATATCCGCAAAGATGATGAAGTGCATGCTAATTATGCATCGCTCATGGAATTTGTGAACAACGGCAGTAAGATCGGCATCGTTGCAGATTACGTGTATGGCGAAGAGGTGGCTCAACTGCTAGATGATCCTGAACATTCTCAGCTGTTTGTGAATGCGATTATGGGGGAAATGAACGTTGCCAGATTGCTTGACGAAGATGTTGATGTATTTTTAGAAGACAGCTTTGTGGGTGCCACCATGCTTAGGCGCAAAGCGCTGTCGGAGTTTATTATGGAGCACGACCTGAAAATACAGACGGGTAATGCCTACGTAATGTTCAGTAAACAAGCAATGACCGAAGCGCAGCTTGCGACGTTTAACGCAGAGTTAAAAAGAATTAAGCAAAGCCCAGTTTATACTGAATTATTGAGTAAATATTCCTACTAAATTACGTTAAGTAAAAATAGAGCTCAATTGCACTGAGTTTTATCAAAAGGCTATTTGGTTTTGCACTCTTTTGAATCTGTCAGCAAATTATCTTTGTGGAGCTATTAGCCCTTTGATAATTTGCGCCATAAAAGCACTTAAAACGCACAAATTTATACTTATGTCCTATGCCTTTAGTATAGGTATTTGCCTTTTTTCATCTATTTCCGCGCTTATCCTAAATATATCTCAACCAATGTCTACTTTGACCGATATACAGCATACAAATTCTTATTTATTAGCAGGGCACTGCAATTCGCCCTTCTACATTTTATAGTATGAACCTATTTAGGAAGCAAAATGACTATCAAACACAAGCTAATCGTTTCATTAGCGCTATTGACTATCATTATTTCAATCATGGGCGCAAGCTCGCTTATGGGGCTTTCTAAGCTTAACAAACAAAACAACATATATAATTCAATATCCTCTGCCGATACCAGCCTTTATAAGGCCAGATTGGCGCAAGCAGATTATCTGTTGCTAAACCAGAATGAGCTCAAGACTCAAGTAAAAGAAGAGCTAGAAAATGCTATTACCTCATTGGAGCTCGCGAAATCTTTTATGCAAATCGAAAAAAATATTGCGGAGGTTGATCGTATCATAGATTTGAAAGGTGACTATCTATCCGCATTTGAATTGGTTGTGAATAGTAAAACAAGCAATTTAGCAACAACTCCCGATCAAATTGCACCTCTGCTGCTTGCTGCAAACAATGCATCTACGACCATTAAAGTCTTGTTAGAGGCTGAACGAGAAGTGGCTGAAAATGTACGCAGCAGTATTTCTGTTTACATCATGGTTGCGGTGATCGTGGCTGTTTTGTTGAGTATCGGTTTAGGATTTTGGCTAACTAACAGCATTATTCGAGGTCTAGAGATATGCATGACTGCAGCGCGACTTATCGCCACCGGTGATTTTTCAAGCCAAACTACAACATATCAAAAAGATGAATTTGGCGAGCTCCTTTCCACAATGAATGCTTCTACTTCACGTATCCGAGATGTATTGAGTAAGATTAACGTGGTGCTCGATAAGGTATCAAATAGTAATAGCGAAGTAGATCACGCAGTCGCTGATTCGACCTCATCAATGGCAAATCAAAAATCAGAAACCGAATCCCTTGCGTCTGCGATTGCTGAGCTGTCTGCTGCAAACCAACAAATTGCCAACAATGCGGTAATTGCTGCACAGACCAGTGAAAGTGCGGGAGAAGCTGCAATCACCGGTGACTTGATTGTTAAAGACGCGAGCTCAGCAATGACCTCGCTCTCTGCAGAGTTAGGACAAGCTTCTGTGGTTGTAGATAAACTCAATGAAGATTCTGACAACATTGCCAATATACTTGATGTAATTAGGAGCATTGCCGATCAAACTAACTTGCTCGCGCTCAACGCAGCCATTGAGGCCGCAAGAGCAGGTGAGCAGGGTCGAGGATTTGCGGTAGTGGCAGATGAAGTTAGAACATTGGCAGCGCGCACGCAAAATAGTATTACGCAAATTACCTCGATTATTGAACAAATCCAAAAAGGCGCGCGTGATGTTGTATCAGTAATGGCTACATCTAACACTAAAAGTGCATCGGTTATGCAACTGACCGAAGAGGCCTCTCAGGCATATGCTAATATAACGACAGCGATTAATCAGCTAGCCAATATAAATCAAGAAGTAGCATTAGGCGCACAAGAACAAACAAAAGTTACGCACGACACCAGCAAAAATGTTGAACATATTTTTAGACTTGCAGACACTAATGCTCAAAATCTAGCGAACATAGCAAAGCAGACGCATCATCAAACTGAAGACACTAACTCATTAAAAGATTTAATTGGTTTCTTCAAAATTTAAGTAACCAATCAGAAATGCCTATGCAGCTTGTAAAAGAGCTGCATTTTTTTGTCTGTTTATCAGCGCAACATAAAATTAATGCTCTTCAAATAGAGCATGCCAATTTTCAAGCAGATAACTTTGCTAGCCACTAGCCATTAATATAACCGTGAACGATAGCCTTGAATCGCCAAAGCTAACTGTCTATGCTTGAATGCTATTAATTTAAAAATGTGACTGATTAACATGACTCAAGCCTTTTATAAAAAACTCAATAACGTCGGTTTTTGTGGACTTTTATTGATAAGTTTTGCCCTCGCGCCTTCATTCGTCAGTGCCGAAGATACATCTGATCAAACCGAAACCAGTAAATTACATTTGTTCGAAGCACAGGACATTTTTGAACTAGAAGTGGCCACTGATCCTCAAGTTTCGCCAGACGGAAAAACCATTGTATACGTTCGTCGCTCCAACGATATTATGGCTGACAGCACTCGCTCCAGTATTTGGTCAGCGGATGCTAAAGGCTCAGATCATCGTCCACTGGTGTCTTCTAGCAAAAATGCGTATTCACCTAGATGGTCACCAAACGGTGAACGTTTAGCTTACTTGTCGAACAAGGATGGCAAAACCCAGCTTTATGTACGCTGGTTAGATACCGGACAAACCGCCCTGATTACTAATATTGCTTCGTCACCCTCCTCGGTGACTTGGGCGCCAGACGGAAAGCACATAGCCTTTACTATGAGTGTTAAATCAGACGAGAAACCCTTCACTGTAAAAATGCCCGCAAAGCCAGAGGGAGCGAATTGGTCGCCTGCTTTTCAGTATATTACTAAAGCTCGGTATCAAGCAGACGGGCGCGGTGTGCTAGATCCTGCTTACACTCAAATATTTATTGTTCCCTCCGATGGTGGCACGGCCCGTCAGTTAAGTTCAGGGCCTTATCATCACAGCGGCGCACTTTCTTGGGCTGGCGACAGCCGTAAAATTTATTTCTCAGCGAATAGAAGCGAAAACTGGGAATATGAACCAATGGAGTCTGATATTTTTTCGGTCGACCTAGACGGGCAGATCATGCAAGTTACTGATGCCCCAGGTATTGAAAGTTCTCCGCTTGTGTCGCCTAACGGCAAACTTATCGCTTATTCAAAAAGAGACGACAAAAAGCTCGCTTATCGCAATCGCTATTTGCATGTCATGAATGTGGATGGGTCTCAAGATAAGAATTTATCAGAGTCAGTGGATAATTCATTGGCTAATTTTCAGTGGAAAGGTAATGCTGGATTGTATTATCAGCAGATGGTAAGAGGTGTCACCCAAATAGATTATGTTTCACTGTCGGGCAAACATCAATCGATTACTAAAGGTTTAGGCGGCGAATCTATTGGGCGTCCATACACCAGCGGCGACTTTAGTTATGCCAACGATACCTTTGCTTTTACCAAAGGTCGCCACGACCGGCCCGCCGATATTTTCGTGCGCCAAGGCAGCAAAGAGCGTCAACTCACGCAGTTAAACGAAGACGTATTTGGGCACAAAACTTTGGGCGAAATTAAAGAGTTTGTTTACGCCTCTTCTATTGATCAGGAGCCAATACACGGTTGGTACATTCTGCCGCCAGGCTATGATGAAACCAAGCAATACCCACTAATTATTGAGATACACGGCGGCCCACACTTAGCGTATGGCCCACACTTTTCTGCTGAGCTACAGCGCATGGCAGCCGAGGGCTATATAGTGTTCTATAACAACCACCGGGGCAGCACTGGATACGGGGAGCGTTTTGCACTGCTGTTGCAAAACAAGTATTCATCAAAATATGATTTTGCAGATCATATGTCGGGTATCGACGCACTCATCGAAAAAGGTCTTGTGGATCCTGAGCAACTGTTCATCACTGGCGGTTCAGCCGGCGGCATTGCAACCGCATATGCTATTGGTCTTACCAATAGGTTTAAAGCCGCTGTGGTCGCAAAACCAGTGATCAATTGGTTGTCTAAAGTGCTGACGGCTGACAGCGGTATGTATCAAATTCCCTTTCAATTTCCGGGAATGCCGTGGGATCATGTCGAACATTATTGGGAGCGCTCGCCGCTGTCCTTGGTGGGCAATGTTACAACACCCACGCTCTTGATAACGGGCACCGAAGATAAGCGCACGCCTATGTCTGAAACTGAGCAGTACTACCAAGCGCTTAAACTATTGAAAGTCGACACCGTGCTGGTAAAAGTGCCTGGGGCTTCTCATGGGATTGCCTCTAAGCCTTCGCGTTTGGTGGGTAAAATAGAAAACATTATTGCTTGGTTTGATAAGTATCGAAGCCCTGAATAATCGGATGTAGGTCCTGCAAATAGGCTATGCAAGCCGAGTGCAAACATGCCTCATGTCAGAATGCATTGTCTAGTGCTTAAATACTCTAACGATTTAAGAGCCAGCTACCCTTAGCTGGCTTTTTGTTAGGCATTTACACTTTTTGTGATTGAGCCGAAGAATCTGCAGCGGTTTTTCCACGCCACCATACGGCTAAACTGGAGCCAGTAATATTCATTGTGGGCCCAAATACTGCTGGCGCCAAGCCCATTGTAGCAACCTTGCCCATTTCAACGGCAATACCTGATGCTAGTCCCGAATTTTGCATGCCGACTTCAAAGGCGATTGTGCGTGACGATGGCTCATCCATGCCCATGAACTTGGCGCTGGCGTATCCAAGTACATAGCCACTGAGGTTGTGAATCAGCACAAGTACAATCAGTAATAATCCTATGCTGAGCAAACTGTCTCTGCCTGCGGCGGTAATAATGGTAATAATCAAAGCAATGCCAAACATCGAAACCTTTGGCATTAGGCGGTCGATGTATGGAAACTTGCCATGTAAAAAGCGATTGAATAGCAGGCCCGCAATAATCGGTAAAATAACGATTTTAGTGATACTTAAAAACATCGCAGTAGCGTCAATAGGAATAAATTCATTTGCTAGAAACGACATGTAAAAAGGCGTAATAAAAGGCGCCATTAAGGTAGAAACTGCGGTAAGTGTCAGCGACAATGCAAGGTTTGCACCGGCAATATATGCCATGACATTTGAAGCTAAACCGCTGGGAGAGCAACCTACTAAAATAATGCCCGCTGCAATCTCTGGTGGCAAACCTGATACAAGCGCCAGTCCAAAACCAATAATAGGCATGATACTAAATTGCAGTACTAAGCCGATGATGACTCCCTTTGGCATCTTTGCAACGGCAACAAAATCTTTGGCGCTCATTGAGGTTCCCATGCCAAACATGATCAGCATGAGCAAGGGCACAATAAGTGATTTAGACTCAAAAGAGCCAAACCCTAAAAATAAGCCAGGGTAAAACAACGCTGCGCTCACTGCCGCTAAAATAATAACGGTGTAAGCAAATCCACTTAGGAGTTTGCTGGTTTTAAAATATAGCGCAACACACATAAAGAAACCGATAACAAATGGCCCTGCATTATCGACAGGGTAAAAACCGATTGTGATGATACTGGCGATAAGTAATACAACTGCTACTGCCCCCGCGAGGCGATGAATAAAATCCATTTACTGGCGCTCTTTTTTATGTTGTTTCATATTATCTACAAACAAGACTCAATGTCGAGTACTCGCTAAATAGCTCGAATTAATTGCTCTACAAATTGAGGCATAAGCTCACTAGCCGGTCCATAGCGATGTCATTTACACTCTGATTTTCCAATAGTCTATTGCTGTATCTAACGGTTGAAATACCCGATTCGTAAGAAATACCGGCGCCGCTTAGCACCACGACGTTAAAAAAAGGATTTTGCTGCAGATGCTGCAAAAGTTGTGGGTTCATTATTTATGTCTACAGTGAGTATCAATTCATTATTTGACCACTATAAAAAAACAAATTAGTTATAAATTAGTTTATTAAGTGTTTGAATAATATAAATAAAATATAATAATCAAAATAATAAGTGAAATAAATCGAAAATAAATGGAATTATTCTTAATAAAGTGGGGTCTATTAAATCGTGATACTTAGCATTGTTTAAAAGTAGTTAAGCATGCAGTTTGCTTCAACCAAATTAAAGTGTGTTTTGTGTGTCCTTCCCTAGAGTGTAATTTTTAGGCCTCAAATTTTGAGGCCTTTTTTTTAACTGAATTTTCAATTCTCGTCACTGTGCATTGCATCTATTCTTGGGGGTTGTTACTTTACTAATCCGCGCCTTTTTCAATATGAAAAGCGCTATCTTTTAGGAACACCAGACTTATTATGGCAAAACCTGTAAACACTTTATTTAAAGACTTGCCTGCAATCAGCATTCCTTTGTTTGTGTGTGGACTAGTGCTTGTCTTGCTCTGCCATAATCAGTTTATGTTGCTTATTGAAGGTAACAATCAGGCCTTCTTATTGGGCCTGATGATTTTTGGACCCGGCTGTTTATTTGTGGTGTCTTTTATTACGACCTTCTTCCCCGCTTTATGCCGCAGTCACTTGTTAGCCTATATTGCCTTAATTACCGGAGTAGAAATTGGTATAGCTTTGTACCTTGGATATTCAGCCACTCAGTGGTATGCAATACCTGACTTACCGCATATTGAGCCCACAGTGGTTAGCTTAACGCTGATTGTGGGCTGCTTGCAGTGGTCAAAGCGTAAGTGGGAAATGAGAGTAAGAGCATTATTAGAGAGTAAAACGGAAAACGAAAGCGCCATCGAGAGTGAAGATACAACAGGCAATCAAGGCAAATAGTTTAACAAGCGATAGGTTCTGAGTATTACTTTTATTCAATCAAGAAGCGCATAGTTGAAGGTTAAACCAGTGCCGGCAGAATAAAACGCCGGCACTGAATGACCAAAGGGTAGTTCTTTAAAATACGCGTACTTAAAAATAACCCTCGCGCTTTTTCTTCTCCATCGAGCCAGTCTGGTCTTTGTCTAGTAAGCGGCCTTCGCGCTCACTTGTTTTGCTTAACATCATCTCGGTTACAATGGCTTCACGGGTGGTTGCTTTGCTCAATACCGCGCCGGTTTGCGGGTAACAACCGAGTGTTCTAAAACGTATCCAGCGTTTCTGTAAGCTTTCTTTTTCTTTCTTGCTTAGGTAGGGCAGCATGCGTTCATCATCTAAGCCAAGTAACTGGCCACTGTCTTCATCTACCCAGCTCATGCGTTCGTCAGCAAAGTAAAGCGGCACAATATCTATTTGCTCTTGCAAAATATAGAGCCAAATGTCTAGTTCAGTCCAGTTAGATAGGGGGAATACGCGAACCGATTCGCCTTTGTTTATTTGCGTGTTGTATAGCGACCAAAGCTCTGGACGCTGTTGCTTAGGGTCCCACTGGTGGTCGGCATTACGAACGGAAAATACACGTTCTTTCGCACGTGATTTTTCTTCATCTCGGCGAGCCCCGCCTAAAGCCGCATCAAACTTATGAATATCTAAGGCTTGCTTAAGGGCAATGGTCTTCATGTTGTCATTGTATTTTACTGAGCCTGATTCGATCGGGTGAATACCTAAGTCGAGAGCCTCTTGGTTGATGTGTACAATGATATCAAGGTCGAGTTTGTCTCTTAGTTTATCTCTAAACGCGCCCATTTCATGAAATTCCCATGTAGTGTCCACATGCAATAATGTAAATGGGACTTTATCGGGATAAAAGGCCTTGCGCGCCAAATGCAGCATAACAGTTGAGTCTTTACCAATTGAATAGAACATGCAGGGTTTATCGAAACTTGCGGCGACTTCGCGCATGATATGGATTGCTTCTGCTTCTAACAATTTAAGATGATTAAAATGTGCCATCTGATTCCTATGCTGATTTAAGTGAGCTAACTGCGACAAAAATAAAGCATATGAGGCATAAGCGCAAATAAGCTCGAGCAAAAAACATCACTTTTCCGCTTTTTAGGTGGTTTATTTGATTAATTGGTATTGGGTGAGATTAAATTGATGAATACAGTAATGTCATTAGCCCAACCTTTAAAAAGGTGGCTAAACTTTGAGAAGTTGAGCGCTCGGTTGGTTTCAATAAGAGTCCCGCTTGATGTTGCAACGCTGCGACGGTCTTGAATTTGTAGGATGCTACGCTTATTGCCGCCTTTTAAATCAAACTCAATGTGAGAAAAACCAAACTCTGTGATCAGTGAATGCTGCGTGCCAATCTGTTGGGGGCCAGATATATGTATATTGCTTAGTACAGCACTTGCAACTAAGACTCCATCATAAGGAGCATTGACTACTTCCCATCCGGCACTATTTAATTCTTCAATTAAATGCGTCCGAAAAGAATCTGCATACTGTTGTAAGGTGGTATTGCGGTAATTTCGACTGGTTTTAGATGTGAATTTAGTGAGCCAATCTTTAGAGAAACTAGCATCGACCTTTTCAATATAGATTTTCTTTGATGCCGAAATAGCCGCATTGTCAGCTACCTTGAAAGAATCGAAAGGAGTGCCAGCCATTGATTGAAGGAGGTTTTGTTCATTTTTGTCACTCGAAAAAGCGACGTTCGAAAAAAACATTAAACAAGCAAGCAACATAAACAAGCTATGCATACGCCATATTTTAAACGTGTTAATTACATGTGCAGTCTGTGATAGATATATCATTTGTAGAGCATTGCCTCACTTTTAGAAACTCAAGGGCCTTTAAAGCTTGACTATTATAGATTGAAAAAGTGCTGGATAAGTTCAATCTGTTATTCTTTCAAGCTCTTTGGCTTTTTCTTCAAAACGCATTTGTCGACGGTGGGCCCAAATTATCCAAGCAACAATCACTATGCTACCCACTCCCAAAATAAGCGTAATTTCTGCCCAGTTAATTGGCGTAGCTTTAGGATATAGATATTCGTTGATGGCAACACCGCAAATTGCCACGAGCAATGCTAGCCATGCAGAATGCTTATTTATGTAGGCAATTTTTGCATTGTTTTTTAGTTGTTGTAAAAGTGTACGGGTGTAGCGCTCAGTCGTTTTACCTTGGCCAAAAGCCGCTACCCATCTGAGCTTGGCAATATGAATAAGCATCAATGCCAATGCAAGCATATTCAATGCGATAAACCACTTTAAAAAGGGTGTGAGCTCGATATCGCCTGCTAACAAGATAAAAACCGGTAAAACTCCCAGGACATCAAGTGCCATATATAAGCGTTGCTTGACGCGCTGCTGCTTAGCTTGCTTAACAATTTGCGCGGTGTTGACCTTAAGCGTTGGCTGTTTTTGCCAAAGCTGATTAAAGTCTGATTCAGCACGCTTGTCTGTGGAGTCATTGTTCATAGTGCATCTGCCTATTTAAATCGCTTTTAATGCGCTTGATCATCACGCCAACATTGTTAGCCGAAAGCCCGCTGACCTCTGCTATCTCGTGATAAGAGAGTCCTTCAAGCGATAGTGAAATGACCTGCCGCGCGGGTAACTTTAACTGTCGAATAAGTGAAAGTAGCTTAGTGAGCTGCTGCATTTGGGCGACCTCATGCTCAACTTTGATTTGAGAGTTCGACATATAGACCTCGTGTGCAGGCGACTGCTCTGATTCTTGCCAGTCGACTGTTTTAATACTATTGATTTGTTTGCTCACGTGCGTAATGCATCGGTTGTGGGCAACCCTTAAAATATAGGTTTTTATGCTGGCGTCGCCCTTAAACCTTTGCAAAGATTGCCAAACCGCCACGCAAATCTCTTGAAACAGTTCCTGCTTTAGGCTTTCATTTGCCTCATAGGTGCTCGCCACTCGAGAGAGAAGCGGCCCATACTCCTTTATGATGTGTTCAAATTCATTCAAAAGTTGCTTTAATCCGTTATTTTTCTGCGGTACTGCAATAGATAGTCTCAGTCTTTGGCAAATTATTACAAAAAATATATAACCTGAACTCTGGATAAGAAACAGCGCTAAGTAGCCCTATTGGCGCGAATTGCTTCGTTGCAAAAGTAAGCAATAGAATAACTATTACGTGACTTTTGCGCCTTGCACTTCACGCCAATAGAGCTTCTGAGTGTAACAGCATGAAATCTATGGTGTTATTAAAGTCTTGCACTATTTCTTATCCAGAGTTCAGGTTAAATAGAAATAATTGTAATAATTTCGTGCAAGCAAAGACTAGTAGGTATGAAAGCTGCAGTAAATGCTGCCATTTTTTATACATCGTGAATGATTAAGGAGAATTTATAATGACCACGGTTCAAATTTCTTTACTGATTGGTGCATCACTATCGCTTTGGGTTGTAATGTGCTGGTTAGATGTGAAATACCAGCTTCGGTTTGTTGATTGGATGAACGGTTCGTGCAGTAACCCCTTTCAAAGGTGTAAAGCAGTCAAGCAAACGAATATCCATGCGCTGTCAAAAGACGACGAAATTGCACAGCTTAAAGCTCGTATTCAAGTACTCGAAAAAGTGGTAACCGAGCCGGCTTATGAATTAAACAAAAAGCTCAATGCACTTTAATACTTCGTTATTTGCTATTCAAAAGCTCGTAATACTAAGGCCTACTTCTCAGTTTTTTTCAGATGGTATTGTTGGCCTTGTAGAGTGCACAATACAGTATCGAAAGTTATGCCTTAAGGCCTTTTTACAAACATGATTACATTGTTCTCTAAATTATCCGTCATTGCCCTCGCCATTTTATTTCTGTCTGGCTGTGCGGGTTATCATTATGCAAGTCAAGTTGAGTTAAACAAACCGCTAATATCGGCCAGCGGTGAGGCCTTAGATGGCACACCCGTAACTATACCTGATGACCTACTTGGCCAACCGGCGCTGTTGATATTCGGCTATGTGCATAAATCACAGTTTGATATCGACCGCTGGTTGATTGGTTTGGATATGACCAAGGTCGAAATACCGATTTACGAACTTCCGGCTATTAAAAACCCATTTGCTGGGTGGTTTAGTGACAGAATCGACCAGTCTATGCGCGACGGTATTCCAAGAGAGCTATGGCGCGACGTGATCACCATTTATGACGACGGTGACAAAGTTCAGCGATACACCGGTAACCTTACCCCCAAAAACGGCAGAATTGTGCTAATTGATGCTCAAGGCAATGTTGTGCATTTCTATGACCGCGGTTTTTCAGTGGCTGCGCTAAATGAGCTAAACGATAAAATAGCGACACTTTAGGTAGAAGTCGCAAACATTTCATCCACACCCCCAAGATTGCTGGCATGAAAAGGCATGATGCTTTGCTGACCGTTCAACATAAATAAGAAAGACCCGCCGTAAATCGGGTCTTTCCTTATGAACTTTGATCCTTATCTGCACACACCTTTTGAGCATTAAACCTAAGTTTGCTTATATCCGGCCCATATTAAGCTTGTAATTACCTATGACTGAGTTGGGTAATGCGTCATTTGAAGCCCCAAAAAAGTGTAAAAATTTTGATCATCCGTTAAGCAATTGTATAAGTTGTAAATAGGCCATTCACTCTTTGTAATTAAATTACATAAAAAGTGTGTTTTGTATGAATATTTTATTAAAAATGAAATTAAATTACATAAAAGCCTTTAAAAACCCTTTTAAATGACGATAATCAGTAAGGTACACGCAACAAATCTAGCTTTATTACAAAATGAATATCTAAATATTAGGGGAACATAATGAAATTAATTAAAACTATTTTAGCACTTTCAGTAATTTTACCAGCTACCACTTTTGCGTCAGCAGCTCAGACTAGCAATATAGTGTTAAAGCCGGTAAATGATAATGTTGAAACACAAGCATGCTATATCGCCGCAACCAATGGTCTCGACGCTGCTAAAAAATATATAGAATCAAACGACTATTCGTTTGTTGTGTTTAATAGCGCGCTCACTTGCAACGGCATCAGCATTAAAGACTTTGCACAAAAATTTGCAGATAAAAAAAATGCGCTTGCTGACCCACTCGAAAAGAGTCCCAGCAATGTCAAGTTAGTCGCCGTCGATAACAATATCTCTCAGCTATGTGTCGACGCTGTAATACTCGGTGAAAAGGAAGCCAGAGTAAAACATGACGTGCTGCACGAGGTGGTGTATTGCAACAGTAAAACACTAAGCAGGTTTGCTCGCACATTTCAGAACAAAAACGTAATTTTGTAAGTGTGGCTTAATAACAAAGAAGGCGGGATGTATGAGCATTTCCGCCTTTTTTAATTTATGGATGTTGGCTCATTTTACATCGGCACGTAACCAGCACTGAGGGAAGCCCTTTCGTATGAATCAAAGTGACTGCATATTGATGTTCATGCCAAAGTTTTAAGCAATTTGTCTAGCTCGCTTCATGCCACGCAAGTCTGTAAACTATGTTATCTTAAACAAAAACGTGTGATATACAGAATGCTAGCCTACCTTAAAAACATCACTTCGACACTTTCTGTTGGTTTGCACAAGCTTTATGAAGTGATAGCTAGTATCGGCCTAAACCTCAAGACAAAGCTTCAAGCATTTTTTCAAAGGACTAAACTTTCAAACTTATTCGAGTGGGCTAAACAGTTTACGCCCTCTCAATTATGCTATTTCATAGCATCGCTACTACTGATCCCCTGCATTATTTTTGATGGCTTCGAAATCATTTGGGTCGCTTTAATCGCCTTTGCGGGCCTACTGAGAGAGGTGCTAAATGTATTCCACAAAGTATGGGAAAGCACCATTGGTAAAAGCCTAGTCGTTGTGCTTTATGCCAGCACCGCAAATCTTGCGTTAGCCTTTGCGGCATTGAAAATCAATGCCATTACTAGCATAGAGCCAGCACCTTTCATTTTTACCTTAGGTTTTACCACCTTAATGCTTATGCCGTTTTGGATTGCACTATCGAGCATCGTGATATTTTTATTGGTGTTAGTGCTTGCGAACGTTTGGCTGTTAATATCGTTATTACTGAGACTTGTTGGTTTCAATATTAAGATTCATTGGGAAGATAAGAAACGTGCAGTCCTTACTATGATACTCAGAATAGTATTGATCCCCATTGTGCTAGCGCATTTAGTAAACGTTATGCTTCCCTTTGCAAACACTGATTTGTTAGATGGCCCAATGCATTTAACTTTTAATACTGAGCAAGCTGATTTTGATGCAAACAAAGAATTACCCCAAGTCGAAACAGAGGCTTTAGAGGAGGCGTTAAACGGCGATAATTCTGAACAGGAATTGCGCAATAACCAATTGTTCATTGAAAATATCATCGCTAACTTTATTTTTTATTTTGAAAGCTACCCAAGTAGTGCTTGTATTAAATCTGATTTACAAAGATCTGTGATGATCAACGAAGATTTGGTTTTGCTAATAAGTCGGAACGAGCAAGCAATTCATGGGTATGACTATGAAGTAAGAGAGTGCTTACCGCGCCTAAATACTATAGCCGAGTGAAAATGAATTCACTGCCAAAAAACCGCCAATGCCGAGCGCATCAGCCGTTTCGTTTGAGTTTGACTATATCAGTCCTGTGCTTGAACAGGGTAGGCGTCGTTCATATGCGACGAGTAGGCAACTTCAAAGGCTGCTTGTTGAAAAATCTTTAGGCCGGTTTCAGAGAATTCTACCGATACTGGATTGCGCTTCAAGCTAGCTTTAAGTGCTTGAAGGGTGATGGTTTGTACTTCGATGTTCTTGATTAATTGAATAGCCGCTTCCATTTTGAAACCAAGTCCACCGCCTGAAAATTTACCAGTAAGTGGACGCTCTTTGATCACCACCCGGTCAACTTTATAATCTTCCATTAATTTGGCAAACGAGCTTTGAAAATAGCTTAAATCGGCAGTGCGATTACGTTTGCTAAATTCCACTTTGCGCGCACGGCAGTCGGGTATGGTAAAAAGTCCATCGCGATAGTCCAAAATACTGATTACCGCTTCAGTGCCTTTAATTTCTACGCCACAAACTCGCATGCTTTACCTCGGTTTTTTAGTTGAACAATGATGTTTTCGAATAAGTTGATTATGATAGCGCAATTGCTCAGTAATTTGACTATTTATATCACTTAACACGAGCGTGTTTTTTGCAGGCGCAAATAGTCTAAACTAATACAAACGAATTCATTAACTTAGATTGTGTTACGCGCAATACAATTCTATAGTTATAGACCTATCCGAAAATTCTAAATTTAAAACATAGATAAGGCCCGTAATGAGCAGCAATAACCCACGTAAACATTCCCAAAAAATCGTTGATGGCACCGCGCAAGCGCCAAGCCGCTCTATGCTAAGAGCCGTTGGTTTTGGTGATGAAGACTTTAAAAAGTCGCAAGTTGGCATCGCGTCCACTTGGAGCATGGTGACGCCATGTAACATGCACATTAATGATTTAGCTGTTGAAGTTGGTAAAGGCGTGGACAGTGCAGGCGCAAAAAGCGTTATTTATAATACCATCACCATTTCAGACGGTATATCGATGGGCACCGAAGGCATGAAGTATTCGTTGGTATCGCGCGAAGTTATCGCCGATTCAATTGAAGCAGTATCGGCCTGTATGGGGCACGACGGTATTATTGCCATTGGCGGCTGTGATAAAAACATGCCTGGCTGCATTATGGGACTTGCGCGTTTAAATCGTCCGTCGATATTTGTTTATGGCGGCACCATTTTACCCGGCGAAAACCATACCGACATCGTCTCAGTATTTGAGGCTGTTGGTGGGCATGCTGCAGGCGACATACCAATAACGCAGTTAGAGCATATAGAAAAAACCGCTATCCCGGGGCCGGGCTCTTGCGGCGGCATGTATACAGCAAACACCATGGCCTCAGCCATCGAAGCATTAGGTATGAGTTTGCCTAATAGCTCTGCACAAAACGCAGTTTCTGAGAGCAAAAAGTTAGACTGTATCAATGCTGGAAAAGCCATTACTTATTTGCTTGAGCATGACATTAAACCTTCAGACATCATGACAAAGAAAGCCTTTGAAAATGCGATCACCTTGATTATTACCTTAGGTGGTTCAACCAATGCAGTCCTGCACTTAATTGGTATGGCCGACACGATTGGCGTTGAGCTTACACTGGATGATTTTGTGCGTATCGGTGAAAAAACCCCAGTGATCGCCGATCTTCGTCCCAGTGGTCGTTATTTGATGTCAGAACTGATTGAAATTGGCGGCATTCAGCCTTTAATGAAACGCTTGTTAGACGCAGGTATGCTGCACGGTGACTGCATGACAGTAACTGGCAAAACTATGGCTGAAAACCTTGCTGATGTACAAGATTATCCTGAAGCGCAAGACATTATTCTGCCCTTTGACAAACCTATTAAGAAAGACAGTCACTTAGTTATCATGACCGGTAATTTGGCACCTGAAGGCGCAGTATCAAAAATTACTGGCAAAGAGGGTTTGAGCTTTACCGGCACCGCGAAAGTCTATGATTCAGAAGAGCAGGCCTTTGCTGCTATTATCGACGGCGCCGTTGTAGCCGGTGATGTTGTCGTTATTCGCTATGAAGGGCCGCGTGGCGGACCGGGTATGCGTGAAATGCTCAGCCCAACCTCAGCTATAATGGGCAAAGGCCTAGGCAGTGATGTCGCTTTGATTACTGATGGTCGTTTTTCAGGCGGCAGCCGAGGCTTTGTTGTGGGCCACGTAACCCCCGAAGCATATGAAGGTGGCACCATTGCACTGGTCGAAGATGGCGACAGTATTACTATCGACGCGCAAACTAAGCAAATGAGCTTAAATGTTGATGAGCAAGAAATTGCTAAACGAAGAGCCAACTGGCGTCAGCCCAAACCGCGCTATACTCGTGGTCTGTTAGCCAAATTTGCAAGAACGGTAAGTTCGGCATCAACCGGTGCAGTAACCGATAAACCCTAAATAAATGATAAGCTTATGCGCTGAATACTCTCGCTAAGCAGTTTTAAGGTGCTGACTATAAAAGCACTTAAATGAAATACCCAAAAGGTAATGAAATGAACATAGTTTTTCAAAAGAAATATCAAGGCTCATCTTTGGCTTGTGCCAGTGTCTTAGCGTTAGGATTGGTGTCGATGTCGGGCAGTGCTCTGGCGCAACAAGCGCCCGAGAGCGTTAGCGCCAATGATTTTATTCAACTGTTTGCGAAACTAGGCGGCGAGCATGCTGGTATGCGTAAGGCTCACGCGAGAGGCGTCTGTGCCGTTGGTAGTTTTGCGCCCGCTAGCGACGCTGCGCAGTACTCATCATCTGCACTTTTTACTTTGGATGAAGTACCTGCACAAATTCGATTTTCTTTAGGTGGCCCAAATCCTGTTGCCGATGAGCGAGAGCCAGGGACGCGCGGCGTGGGTATTCAACTGAGCTTACCCGATGGCGGTAAATATCATATTACGGGCAACAATACCCCAGTGTTTACCGGTAAAGATCCTGAAACGTTTTTTGGCTTTTTAGAAACACTGTTGCCTGACGAGAACGGGAAGCCTAACCCAGCTAAAACCGGCGCGTATATTGCGGCTAACCCCAGTGTTATGCCGGCTCTTGCCTATGCACGCAGTAACCCTGCACCTGCATCGTTTTCTCGCTCAGACTACTTTGGCATTCACACCTTCTTTTTTGAAAATGCTCAGGGTGAGCAAACAAAGTTCAGATGGCATCTTGTGCCCGATGCTGGGCCTTTAGGCTTGACTGCACAAGAGAGTGCATCAATGCCGTCAGAGTTTTTAGAGCAACGCTTGAAAGACGAGATTGCAGATGGCAGCGTCAGTTTTACCTTAATGGCAGCAATTGGTAATGAAACTGATTCGGTAATAGATCCATCGCAGCAGTGGCCGGCAGAACGTCCAAGCATTGCTATGGGCAAACTTACGGTCACCGAGGCCGGTGGGCAAGCTTGTAATCCTACTAACTTTGATCCGAACATTGTGCCAAGTGGGATTAAAACCAGCGATGATCCGGTGTTAAAAATGCGCTCTCCAGCATATGGCATTTCTTTTGGAAAGCGCTTGAGCAATCAATAAAACAGTTTGTAAGACTGACGTTTTCACAAGACTATCCAGTTGAACCAACCACAAAACTGTCCATGTGGCTCGCAGCAAACATTTAAGCTTTGCTGCGAGCCTTTTATCTGCGGCCTGCAAGTTCCTGCTACAGCTGAGCAACTGATGCGCTCGCGATACAGCGCTTATGCTACTTTAGCCTATCAATACATTGCAGATACCTATGCTGAATTGCCTCGCGCGACCCTTGATGCAAACACGCTTGCTGCTCACGATAAAGCTACCCAATGGAAGGCTTTAGAGGTATTGCAAGCACAGGGTGATACGGTAAGCTTTAAGGCATATTACTTGGCAGATGGTCAATATTATTGTATGCACGAAATATCCCAGTTTGTTAAAGAAAATGGGCAATGGCGATATTTGAAAGGCGAGATGCAAAACGGCGCCGGTAAACTGGATATTGGCAGAAACTCGGCATGCCCCTGTAACAGTGGCAAAAAATTTAAACGTTGTTGCGCTAGTGCTTAAGTCATTTATATTTAAGGATGCAAAAGCATCCAAAAATAATATTCAAAGTTAGCTGAGTAGGCATTTACGAAATTTTATTCACTATTAAGGACACAATATGACCACCATTGGTACACCGTTTTCAGAGACGGCAACAAAAGTGATGCTTTGCGGCGGCGGCGAGCTCGGTAAAGAGGTGGTGATTGAGTTAAAACGATTGGGCTGTGAAGTCATTGTGCTTGACCGCTATGAAAATGCGCCGGCCATGCAGGTGGCGGACCGCAGCCACTGCATTTCGATGCTCGACGAGCAGGCACTTAGAGATATTGCGATTAAAGAGCAGCCGGACTTTATTGTGCCAGAAATAGAAGCCATCGCCACCAGTGCGCTTATTGCCCTAGAGCAGCGAGGATTTAAAGTTGTGCCTAGCGCAAAGGCGGCGCATTTAACCATGAACCGTGAAGGCATTCGCTGCTTAGTAGCAGAAGACCTCGGTTTGCCCACTTCGAATTATGTGTTTGCAGAGGAATGGGAAGAGTTTGAAGACGCAGCAAGAGAGATTGGTTTCCCGTGTATTGTAAAGCCCATTATGAGTTCATCGGGTAAAGGGCAATCGATGCTGAAAAGCGAAGATGATTTAGAACGAGCTTGGCAGTATGCACAAGAGGGCGGTCGGGCAGGCAAGGGCAAAGTGATAGTCGAGTCAGTTATTGAGTTTGACTATGAAATCACTTTGCTAACCATTCGACACAAAGGCGGCACGTCTTTTTGTGAGCCAATTGGTCATCGCCAAGAAGACGGCGACTATCGCGAATCTTGGCAACCTCAGAAAATGAGTGAACACGCTTTACATACCGCAAAAGATATCGCGACAAAGGTTACCGAGGCTCTTGGTGGCTTCGGCTTGTTTGGCGTTGAGTTTTTTATTAAAGGTGACGAAGTGTATTTTAGCGAAGTCTCCCCCCGTCCCCATGATACCGGTATGGTGACCCTTATTTCTCAGCACCTTTCTGAATTTGCCTTACATGCCAGAGCGTTTTTGGGATTACCCATTCCAAATATCACATTTTATGGACCTTCTGCCTCAACTGCATTGCTGGTTGAGGGTGAGTCAACAAAAGTAAGTTTTAGCAATTTGCCGGAGGCCTTGAGCAAATCCAATACCGATTTAAAGCTCTTTGGTAAACCTGAAGTAAAAGGCCGTCGGCGCATGGGCGTTGCTTTAGCTAGGGCTGAAACAGTCGAAGATGCTGTGGCACTCTCTAATGAAGTTGCTGCAGCGGTTAATATAACCCTGTAGTTCGTTTAACAATTTTATTGTCTATCTTTGTTATTTTGCACTATGGTCATTACATACACTTAAAGTGAGCACCTTTATGCATTTACGCATTCTTAGCATTTCAATTGTCTTATTTTCGTTTTTTAGCAATCTAGCTTTTGCAGATACGGCTCTGGTGGGCGGCAGGCTGATTGATGGCTTTGGTCATCAGCCAATCGCCAATAGCGTCATATTAATCAAAGATGGCCTTATCGAAAAAGTGGGCAGTGTTGACACCCTGCAGGTTCCACAAGGCTATAAAGTGGTCTCAACTGAGGGCATGGATGTTTTGCCAGGTTTATGGGAGAGTCACGCGCACCTAATGATCAATGGTCACGCCGATTATGAACATTGGGACAAAACCTATCCTGAGCGATTTGCCGATGAAATCATGCCCTCAAGCGCTGTGCAGTTGCTTCTCGCCGGTGTGACAAGCGCGCGAGATTTAGGCGCTCCACTGGAAGCCTCTATTAGCGTGAAGTCGAGAATTGAAAGCGGAGAAATACCTGGGCCAAGACTTTTTGTATCAGGGCCGTTTATTCAAGCTGAGCCTTATCCGGGCACTGAAATATTTCGCTGGGGTGTTAAAAACAAGCGCGAAGCTGAGAATAAAGTGAACGAACTGGCGGATGCTGGCGTTGATATTATCAAGCTGATTGACCATGACAAAATGACATTAGAAACCGCACAAGCTGTGGTTGATCAAGCACATAAGCGCGGTTTAATTGTGGTTGCACATTCCCATCGCCCTGATGAAATACGCCGTGGCATTGCCATTGGTGTAGACAACTTTGAACACACTGGGCTGACCACAGCACCTGAATATCCTGAGGATATTATGACACTGCTTAAAGAGCGCACGGCTAAAGGTCGCGTCGCAGGCGGGCCTCTGTTTTGGACACCAACCGTGGAAGGTCTATGGAATTATGAAAGCACCGTAGCTAACCCAGAAAAGCTTGATACCACTTGCTGGCACAGAGGCTTAAAACAAGACATCATCGACGATATTGCCGCGTCTATACAGAATGTGGGGCAGTTAGATTATATGCAGTTGACTCCGCTCAGAAAGCCAACGTTAAAACGCAAGATTCAACAGTTAAAAGAAGCGGGCTTGGTACTATTGATAGGCACCGATTCGGGTATACCGGCTAAGTTTCACTGTCAGAGCACATGGAACGAGATGGCAATTTGGGTAGAGCAAATGAACATGACACCGATGGATACGATACGCGCGGCGACGTATTGGCCATCTGTTCTGATGAAGGTAAACGATAAAGTAGGAACCGTTAGCGAAGGTAAATATGCCGATATCATTGCAGTTAAGGGGGATGTTTTACGCTACATTAATCTACTGCAAAATGTCGATTTGGTGATGAAGAACGGTGTGGTGTATAAACAAAACGGGCAAGTAATAGAATCTGCCCTTTAATTTATTTCGGCTATTACAATATAAGATTAGAATAAAGCAAAACCTGCAATACATATAAACACTGTTTTGTGCAAAAGATGGTTTCAATTCCAATAGACATGCAAAAAACATGTAAGTTTTTAACCTATATCTGACCATTAAACACAGCTGACCGTCATTGATGCTTTGCGAAATAGAAAAAGCCCGGAAAGCAAAATCAAGAAAGAGCTTATCGGTTCGTTTACAACTTGTGGCTTTGGTTCTAGTACCAAAAAACTACTCGTTATGTCCGGTATAGCAAATGGTGATTCAATCCTAGTCTCGAATCTAGACCTTGCCGCACCAGGGGTAAAATTAACGACGTAACTAGAAGGGATATCCGCTGTAAGTGAAATACTGTCAAACCAGAAATCTGCACCGGCGCTGACATCCCATGTGGACGTAAAGGCTAATCTATCGCCACCAGGGCCGGTGCCAGTGAATGAAGCTCTCGGTGCGGATAACGCTGAACCACCAAAACCACCAAAAACCGTCATTACAGGCTCATTTAGACGCCCACCACCATCATTCCGGCCTCCCTGTCCATACGCTACGTTGAATTCACCATCGGCTATAAAATTCATCCTAAAACGCATATTCTCTGGGGCTTTGTACATAACGGTAAGTGCTGTGTCTCCGAGTAATGAGAAATTTACATTAAATGCAGGGTGCGTTTCCTCAAAGGTCGATAAATAAACCCACTTGCCCCTAGAACTTGATTTAAATTCGCTCGGGCCATCCATTGTTACCGTTTTTACGATCGCTGCGTTCGCTGCATCAGATATGATGGTAAGTAAAGATAATAGACCTATAAACACGGTTGCACCCACTACCTTTTTTGATATAAAAAATTGCATCATCTAGCCTCTCAAAAATTAAACAGCGTTGAACGAAAACAGTTACCGATCAGCAAATATAATGCCAAAATAAAATATTTGGATTTATATAAATAATACAGCAACTTAAATATATACAAGTAAATTGTATTTGAAAGAGTGTAAAAATTGCTGACAATTAATTTAAAATTACAATGTTCGTTTTTTTAACCTAATCATCAATATTTCATTCAAAAAGCGTAATAAGTTAACTAATTAGCAAGGCCAGCTTTATGTTAGAAACATACAAAATAACTAAAGTTACCAAACGTTATTGTACATAAATAAGAGGGGCTTCCAAGTAATACGTATTTTTGGTTGTTCGTTAGTTAAAACATAAATCCAACCCTAGATTGCAAATAGCCTTTATTTCAAGATCAAGCAAATTTTAAAGCAATCTTAAGATTATTTTAAGGTTGCTTTATTATATTAAGGTCATGAAATCCGTAATAAGGCATCATGATGTTAGATACCAATTGCAATAGCAGTAGTAATACCAACGAAACTTATCCATTTCAGCTGTATATCGCAAAAAAGCCAGTCAATCCTGCTACAAGCATGCGGGTGCAAGTGCTCCGCGAGAATCACCCTGATAGAAAAACGGCAAACACATTTATTCAAGCTGGATTTAAAAAAAGCTATGGAGCGGATGTGACCGTTAGCATGCCCATCGTAATCGGTTTGGAAAAAGCCGGTTTTAAGGCGGCATTAGGCATGCGAAGTGCATCTGATAGATTGTTTATTGAACAATATTTAGCGATACCCATTGAGCAAGCTCTTGGCGCTCAAGGTTATTTAAGCAAACGTCAGCACATCGCTGAGATTGGCCATTTATATTCAAATTCGAGCAACTTTACTCTGTCATTACTCATCGTTACTGCGCTGCTTTTGCATAAACAGGGCTTTACAGCAATGGTATTTACCGCCACCGCACAATTATCCAATTTGTTCGCAAAATTTGGGCTGACGCCCAGATTTATCGCTGATGCTGATCCTTCTAAACTGGTAATTTCTGATCAGTACTGGGGGACTTATTATGAAACGCAGCCAAAAGTTATGTCATTGCAGTTGCAAGATGTTAAGGACCTTATCGCAGCGAATCGATTGTTTAGGGTGATGTCAGAGCAGTTGATGCCGCAAATCGATGCCTTAGTCAGCAACGCGAAAGTAGCAGCGTGAATATCACCGACTTATTCGATAAACATAGCCATGATTTAGCTATTTGTGCACACGATACTAATCTAAGTCATGCACAACTGTTTGCAGAAGTGACACGCATTGCAGGGAAACTGCAAGGTGCAGGTATGCAACGCGTAGGACTGTATGCAGACAACAGCGCAGCATGGATTTGCATAGACTTAGCGTGCATGCTGGCCAACATAATATTGGTGCCCATACCGCTATTTTTTTCCAGTGAACAAATAACCCATCTTCTTGATACTGCAGACCTAGACGTAATATTCACAGACAGAACTCTGCCACGTGATATATCATTACGCGCAATCGAACAAACTAAAATTGAACACGAGTTTGTGCTTGGCCTGAAAGGCTTTACTGTAAAGAGCACAAATACTAAGGCAGCTTCTTTAGCCAGTAACAGCGTTACGAAACAAAAGCACCCAATGCCTAACAAGACCGCTAAGGTCACTTTTACATCAGGCTCAACGGGCCAGCCAAAAGGAGTGTGCTTAAGCGCATCACACCAATTGCTAGTTGCAAAGTCGCTAGTAAGTAGAGTCGGCGTCAAACAACCAAGACATTTAGTCGCACTGCCACTGTCAACTTTATTAGAAAACATTGCTGGGGTATATGCACCCTTGTTGGCGCGCGGAACGCTTGTTGTTCCCAATGAAAACCAGCGCGGGTTTAGTGGCAGTCAATTAAGCAATGTGCAGGCGTTTTTAAAGTGCATTAGCGAATCTCAAGCAAACACGCTCATTACTGTACCAGAACTATTAAAAGTTATGGTAGCCGCAAGCAGTCAAGGTTGGCAGCCACCATCAAGCTTCACGTTTATTGCGGTTGGCGGTGCCAAGGTTGCTAGAGCCTTAGTACAAAGCTCGCGTCAATTGGGTTTACCGGTTTATCAGGGCTATGGCTTATCTGAGTGTGCGTCTGTTGTCAGCCTAGCCGGCCCGAGCGATCCACCGGATAGCTGCGGAAAACCTTTAGAACACGTCAAGTGTGCACTTATTAACAATGAACTGCTGGTCAAGGAGCATGTATTTTTGGGTTACCTAGGCGAGCAAGACAGTTGGTATTCTAAACAGGTCAATACTGGCGATATTGTGCGCTGTCAAGATGAACAGCTTTTTATTGAAGGGCGTCGCAAGTTACAAATCATCAACTCGATGGGGCGCAATATTTCACCTGAATGGGCCGAGTCATTAATTTTAGCTAACCCGGCGGTTCATCAAGCCTGCATTATCGGTGAGGCGCGTCCTTACTGCATAGCCATTATTAGTCTGCATGGCAACGCTATGAGTCTTGCAGAGCTTGCTCAATACTTAATCGGTATCAATCGGCAATTGCCCGACTATGCAAAGGTGCGCAAAGTCATTTTGCTTGGCACGCCTATGTCACTTCAGCAAAACTTGATCACCGCTAATGGCCGCATAAAACGCGATGCAGCCACGACTTATTTTTCTCAACAAATCGACTTAGCTTATCAGTCTGTAGGTGCAGATTCTGTTTACCCAGACCTTAAGTATTTAGTTGAACAGGAGTTTATTCATGACACTATTTGAACGCTTGCACGCTGAAACCACCGATGCAAAAAATTACTTACTTACCGCTCCCTTAATTGAACGCTGCTTTGCCAAGCAGGTAAATAAAGAAGACTATGTGGCCTTTTTAGCGCAGGCGTTTCATCATGTAAAACATACCGTGCCACTTTTAATGGCGGTGGGTACACGTCTGACTGATGACCAAGAGTGGCTGCGCGAAGCCGTTGCAGAATATATAGAGGAAGAGATTGGTCATCAAGAGTGGATCTTAAACGACATTGCCGCATGTGGTTATGACAAAGAAGCGGTGCGCAGCAGCGAACCCGCATTTGCAACGGAGCTAATGGTCGCTTATGCCTATGACGCGATTAATCGAAAAAACCCGCTGAGTTTTTTCGGCATGGTACATGTGCTTGAAGGAACCAGTATCGCCTTAGCCGATCATGCTGCTGACTCTATACTATCTGCTACAGGCGTTCCAAAGAGCGCATTTAGCTATCTGCGCTCACACGGCGCCATCGATATAGAGCACGTGAAGTTTTTTGAGCAGTTGATGAATAAGATTACTGACCCTGTGCAACAACAGGTGATTATTGACAGTGCAAATAAGTTTTATCGTTTATATGCAGATATTTTTCGCAGTATTCCTGATCACCTGGCTCTAGCCAAGGTTGCCTAGGATAGATTATGAGCGATACCAAAACCATTACTAACACACAAAAAGCTATTGTCACCGGTGCCTCTGGTGGCATTGGACAGGCGATTGCAAGGGAGCTAGATAAAGCCGGCTACACGCTATATTTACATGGGCGAAATAAATTGGCCCTCGAATGCCTAAAGGATAGTTTAGAGGGGCAACACCATTTATTAGTGGGTGATTTAAACGATAACAACATCCAAAAACGACTCTTAGCCACAGCTTTTGAGTTAGGGCCCATCGACTTGTTAGTGAATAATGCGGGTGTTTCTGGCTTTGGCGAATTGGCAGATTGTGGCAGTGACATGCTAGCCAATCAGGTTCAAACGAATCTGATTGCCCCTATGCTTTTCACGCAAAAATTTGTGCAGCACTCACTTGCGCTTCGTCAACACGACTGCAAAATCGTCAATGTTGGCTCTGCTTTTGGCGCAATAGGTTTTGCTGGTTTTAGCGGATATTGTGCCAGTAAGTTTGGCTTGCGAGGCTTTACCGAAGCGCTTTCTCGGGAGCTAGCAGACACCGCCATTAAAGTCTGTTACTTCGCGCCGCGTGCTACGCAGACCTCACTAAACTCAGATGCAGTAACGCAATTAAATATATCACTGGGTAACGCGGTAGATTCTGTTGACGAGGTTGCCGAGCAGTTCATGGTGTTTTTAAACAGTAATAAAACGCGCAAAACCTTAGGTTGGCCTGAAAAGCTATTTGTTAGACTCAACGGCTGTCTGCCAGAAGTTGTCGATATGGCGCTGCGCAAAAAGCTATCCACTATTCGTACTTTTACTCACAAAGTCACACAGGAATCATTATGAAGATACTCACATTTTTACTCTCGATAAGCTTAGCTACGGTATTGTTTTGTAGCTCAGTAAATGCACAAGACAATGAAGCGAGTTTACTGGATATTCAACACCAATGGGCAAAGATCAACTATCAGCTTACCGGTGATGAACAAGACCAATCATTTCAAGCGCTCTTAATTAATATCGAAACCCTAAGTGATGCCAGTCCTGACAGCGCAGATTTGCTAATTTGGAAGGGTATTATTCAATCGAGCTATGCGGGCGTAAAGGGCGGGCTTGGCGCACTGTCGCTGGCAAAGAAGGCGAAAAAGTCTCTCGAAAAGGCCCTAGCAATCAATCCTGATGCCCTATCAGGTTCCGCTTATACAAGTTTGGGCACGCTCTATCATAAAGTGCCAGGTTGGCCTTTGGCTTTTGGCGATGATAAAAAAGCCAAAAAACTACTAGAAAAAGCTTTGGCAATTAACCCAAACGGTATTGATCCCAACTATTTTTACGGGGAATTCTTGTTCGATGAGCGGCAATATTCATTAGCCAAACAAGTGCTTGAAACTGCACTTGCTGCGCCGCAAAGAGAGCAAAGGCAAGATGCCGACGAAGCTAGACGAGCAGAAGTATTGGCGTTAATGCAAAAAGTCGATGCAAAGCTAAGCGCGAAGGGGTAAGCTTTTTGTATACTGCTCGAACATGAGATTGAAAGTGTGAAGATATTGCTAGTTGAAGATGACGCCCCGCTTGCGCGGGCGCTGAAAGAGTCATTGGTCAATCAGCAGCATAGCGTTACTTGGGTAGCGTCAGGCGAGCTTGCTCTGAATTCGTTTCGAGAGCACAGCTTCGAGCTAGTGATTCTCGACTTGGGTTTACCTGATATGGACGGTATGCAGGTTTTAAAGGTTATAAAAACCATCAACGCTAAGATACCGGTGCTTATCTTAACCGCCCGTGACGGCACAGAGCATAAAGTAGAAGGTCTAGATTTGGGTGCGGATGACTATTTATCGAAACCCTTTGATATGCCTGAGCTATTAGCTCGTCTTCGAGTGATTGAAAGGCGCTTTGGTACTGCGGTTTCAGCAGTCATCACTATTGCAAATGTCTCTATAGACACCGCGGCATCGAGTATTGAGGTGGATGGACAAAGTGTTGCGCTGTCGCGAAGAGAGTGGATGATTATCAAACTTTTGATGGAGTCTGCAGGGCGTGTCTTATCTAAAGACACTATCGAAGCGCGTCTCTATGATTGGGGCGAGGAAATTGCCTCGAATACGATTGAGGTGCACATCAGCAATTTACGCAAAAAACTTCCTACTGACTTTATACAAACACTGCGTGGCGTTGGCTATGTGGTGAAAAAACCGGCATAAAAGAAGGTGTCGATTCAACGTCAGCTTTTGATGCTATCCCTGTCGGTATTTACCTTAGCAACGTTTTTTGCTGCTCTGCATGGCTATCGAAACAGCCAGCAACAGGTAGATGCTTTGTTTGATAAAGACTTGGTCAATATGGCCACCTTCATCGCTAATATTCAAACTGACACCTTAAGCAAGGCCACCGACACTTGGCACTCAGAATTGGCAGGCCCTGCCCAGAATCTTAATCGGCCACTTGATAACAAGTACATTATTAATGTCGATATGATGTATCAGATTTTATCTAACGGTAATGTGCTTCAACGCAGTCAAATCGCACCTAGCACCGCGATGGGGATAAACGAAGCCGGATTTAAAGACATCACCTTTTTTGGAAAGCGATGGCGAACCTACAGTTTGCAAATATCTGAACAGCTTTTTGTCGTGGTGGCCCAGCCCACAGATTATAGGCGTGATAGCACCGAATCTATTTTGTTAACCACAGTCGCTCCGATAATTTATGCCATGCCGGTCATCGGTATTTTATTGTTTTACGTGATCCGCAAAAGTTTAGGCTCATTGGTGTCACTTAGCACTGAACTCAAGGGCAAGAGCAGTGACGACCTAGCACAAATAGATATTGGGACGCCACCAAAAGAATTACAGCCAGTGGTGACACGATTAAACCTGCTGTTGCATAAGCTGTCTTTGGCATTTGATCGAGAGCGGACGCTTTCAGCTAATGCCGCCCACGAATTGCGCACACCGGTAAGTGTGCTTCGCCTAACGGCGCATAACTTGCGAGAGGCCCATGACCAAAAAGGGATCACGCATAGCCAGTTTGACGAGCTCGATGCAAATGTGAATAGAATGGCCCATGTCATTGAGCAAATAATTGCGCTATATCGATACTCACCGGAACACTTTACTGAACAAATGCGTGAAGTCTCGCTTGATCATCTGTTGCGCGAGGTCATTGCAGAAAACTACAGCGGCATTGAGCAGCAAAACCAGGAGATCACGCTAGAGGCGATTCCTGCGGTGATTAGTGGTGAGCCGTTTGCCTTACAAATTTTGTTTGAAAATGTCCTTAAAAACGCGATTAAATACAGTGGGGAAGGCAGCCACATCGTGATTTCAATGACCGCCAAAAACAAGCAGGTTGAGGTGTGCATTGAAGATTCCGGTCATGTTGACCCTGATGAAATAGCGCGTCTTACCGACACATTTTATCGCGCTAAAAGCGTTGCGCAAACGGGTGTTAAGGGTTCAGGTTTAGGTCTGTCGATTGTGCAATATATTGCACACATCCATGGCGCAGAGCTGTCACTTTCTCAGTCAAAACTGGGCGGGTTAGCGGTGAGTGTGCATTTTAATACCTTGCCTATGGTAAATGGTAAGCCCAATGTTTAGTCAAATGCAGCAAGGCCTTAGTCAAGTATGGTGGCATCGTCGCCAGGCGCTCAGCAGTTTAGTATTGCTCAGCATCTTACTTATTAGCCCAAGAAGTTTTACTCAGCAGCCAGTATTTACCATTACCCTTAGCAATCATACTTTTTCACCTGATGAAATCGTCATTCCAGCACACACCAAAGTGCAGTTAATTATTGAAAATAATGATGACCAGCCCGAAGAGTTCGATTCTTTTGACCTAAATCGGGAAAAAGTTATTTTTCCAAATCGCAAAGTGCGTTTGTTTATTGGCCCTTTGTTACCCGGTGAATATGAATATTTTGGAGAATTTCACCCAGATACCGCTCGCGGTCGCGTAATTGTGCGTGAGCCTAAGTTAGATAAAAAAACGCTAAAAACAGGAGAGCCGAGTGTTAATTAATACCGTGATCTTACTGCTACGCGAACTGATGCCTTTGTGCATTTTGTTTTCTTTTATGTTGGTGTTGCGTCCCACGTTATTCGCTGATCGCGCGTTCACAGTCTGGTTTTGGATAACGTGTTTAGTCGTGCCTTTTGTGTCCTTTAGTGTTGCCGAGGTGGTCAGCGACGCTTTCAGCTCAAAGGGTGCTGAAATCATGGGGATCACATTACTGCTAGCGCACTTTGTGTGTTTATTGTCGGCGACCATGTTAAGTCTATCTAAAAATAACACAGCGTGGTTAATGGCGATTGGTGCGATCGCGTTGATTACCTACAAAGGCAGTAGTTTAATTTTGTATCTAGATATATATGCGAATCAGCTCGCGTTTTGGCAGCCTTTGATAGTTGGTATTTTTATAGGACTAGGTATTTGTATGAGCCTGTTGGTGCTGTTTCGTTTTCTGCTAAGCGAGTTACAAGGTCATCATCGAAACGCTTGGGTCATGGCATTTTGGGTCTTGTATTTGGCCGGCAATACCGCTGAAATTTCTAATCTGTTACTACAAATTAATGCAGTTGAATGGGGCGCAAAGACATTTTTTGATGTGTCTGCCTATGTGCAGGATGCCTCGGAATATGGACATTTACTAAAAGCATTAATAGGCTTTGATGCATCACCTACCGTGTTGTTTATGGCCATATATATTGCCTGCATGGGCGTTGCAACTCTCATGCTCTTGGCAAATCGAATAAATACGAACGCAGTTCAACAAAGGTCTGTGCGAACAGGCACTGAGGTTCAGGTATGAGAATTGGCGTAAAAACAACGCCGCTGGTGTTGTTTCCCTTTATATTATTGTTGCTTTTCGCTGCACAATGCCATGCTGACGGCATAATAGTAGATAAGGTTTATCATCCTTATGTGGTTGCTAACGAAAAAGAGTTCGAATGGCGCTTGAGTTCTTCTCAAGCTGATACTAATAATCGATTGGCGCAACAGTTCGGCTATGGTTATTCAGCCTTTGAAAATGTCGCATTTGAGGTATACATCATCGCTGAACGAGACGAAACCGGTGATTTTAATATTAGTGGCTACGAAGGCGAGCTTAGGTGGATGCTAACTGAACAGGGTCAATATTGGGCAGATTGGGGAGCTTTGTTTGAGTTTGAAATAGAAGATGATCGAGACCGCTACGAATTTACCTCCGGATTATTGTTTGAAAAAGAATTTACAAAAACCAGTTTAACCATGAATGCATTGGTGCATTATGAATGGGGGCAAGGCGACGCCGAAACGGAAGCCGAATTTAGATTGAAGTACCGCTATCGTTATTTGCCAGCGCTTCAGCCTGCAATAGAGCTGTATATGGGAGAAGACTTTGTTGGAATTGGTCCTGCGCTAATGGGTGTCTATCGTTTTGATGGACAAAAACAACTGAAGTGGGAAGCGGGCTTTATTACAGAGATTTCCCAACCAGGTAAAGACCATACGTTTCGCCTTTCTTTAGAGTATGAGTTTTAAGCATAGCCAAGCTCTACTGGCCTATAGACCTTGCTTTTGACAACAAATTTCAACTTCATAGCAAGCTTTGGTGAATGCCAATAAAGCGATTTAACGCAGTACATCGCATATCAGATCTTGTATACTGCGGTTGAAGTTTTAGCTACGCAAGTTAAGACATCATCTACACACTTTGTTTCAATGCCCTTTTTAAGGTTGGTGCCGCAAACATGTTAAGAATTTGCGGACTTAGGTGATGCTCTTACCAATAAGGAAATAAGTAATGAAAAAACTAATTAGTCTGGGCATTGCCCTTTTATTTACCGTATCAGTTAATGCTCAGCAAAATATGTTGGGTGATTTAATGGGCAAAGCAAAAGATTCAGATGCCGTAAGCGAGATAGTTTCTGGACCCAATATTGCGGGTTTGTTAGGCAGCCTTACTGAAAGTTTAGGTGTGAGCGACGAACAAGCACAAGGTGGCGTAGCGAGTATCATGAACTACGCAAAACAAAACCTTTCAGGTGATGATTTTTCTGCACTAGCAAAACAAATTCCAGGCACTGACAGCATTTTAAAGCAAATTCCTGACCTAGGCGGCATGGGTGAGAGTTCTGGTATGGGTGGATTACTTAGCAGAGCAGCAGATAAGCTCGGCGGAACTGCCTTACTGGCCCAGCAATTTGAGTCCCTTGGTTTGGACCCAGAAATGATGATGGGTTTTGTCACTCAAATTCAAAGTTACCTAAGCACACCAGAGGGTGAGCAAGCCAAAATGTTATTAATGGATAGCCTCAGCGGTTTAACTGGCTAGGTGACAAGTAGTATTTATGAAGCCCACTGTTTTGACTGAATTTTAAGTTGATGTAATGAAACACTCTTTGTTCCCAATTTCTTCTTTATTGTTGTCAAATGCTCTGTTGTTACTTGGTCATGGCCTGTTGCTTACGCTGTTGCCCATTGTGGCAAGTCAACTGGGTTTTACCTCATTAGAAATTGCGTTAACGGGTTCAGCGTACTTTTTGGGCTTTGTTTCTGGGTGTTTATTGACGCCCCATATTTTGCGCCGTGTCGGACATATACGCAGTTTTGCGGTATTGGCCGTTATTTATTTAGTCTTGATTTTGCTATTAAGTTATTTAGAAGGTTTTGCGGTATGGCTGTTAGCGCGATTTATTATTGGCGCGGCCATATCTGGTTTATATATGATCATCGAAAGTTGGTTGAATGAACGAGCCGATGCGAGCAATCGCGGCGCGATCTTATCCTTTTACTCAATGCTTAGCTTGTTGATGATCATGCTTTCTCAGCAGCTATTTACCCTAGGCAACAACGAGTACGATATATTGTTTGTGGGCGCTGCTATATTGGTGGCACTTTCGATTATTCCCGTCTCACTAACCTTGTCTTTGGCTCCCGCACCCGTCGAAGATACAAAGGTGAGTTTCAGTAAGGTGTGGAAACATTCGCAAATTGCGATGGTTGGCGTCATTATTATCGGTTTTGTGACCGGTGCGTTTTGGTCGCTTGCACCGGTATTTGCATCTCAAAGCAATTTTACTGATGGGCAACTGGCAATGTTTATGTCGGCCTCCGTGCTAGGCGGTGCCTGTTGTCAGATACCTATCGGCAAGTTCTCAGATCGTTTTGATCGACGCATCGTTTTGTTTTATTTAGCCTTTATTGGTGCATTAGTCTCAGCTGCTATGGTTGCAGCAGCGCACTACTTACCTAACTTTGCGGTTTGGCCAGCAAGTGTTCTCGCCTTTTTTTGGGGGGGAACCTGCATGACGATGTACGCCATTTGCTTAGCGCATGCAAATGACAATGCGCAAGCGAAAGATTTTGTTCCTATTGGCAGTGGTATGTTGATCACCTTCGGCATCAGTTCAGCAATTGGCGGCCCAATTGCGTCTGGGGTGATGAGCTATGTTGGCGCACTTGGATTATACGCATATATGGCGGTATTTTTGGCTTTGTTTGCGCTAATCATTATGGTCAGACGCACCACTCATGAGCTACCAGATAAGGTAGCCGACCACGATACATTTCAGCCCAGTGCAGGCATGACCACGCCGATGGCCTTTTCGCTCGATCCTCGAACCGAGCATCTTGAAGACGAATTAAAAGCTTCAAAAGAAGTTTGAGCAACTTGACCTTGGCGCTATGAAGTGTCATTTTGCCGATTCGTCTGATGTTAAGCAGGATACTTGCGGTTGTTTCATATTCTTAGATTTTCACTCAAACAGTTGTCGAATCGTGTAAAAACAGTCTCTTGTCTGTTTTTGCTGGTGTGGCTAAACGCTTGTGCTGTGTATTCTCAGCAAGCGGAGCCGGCATTGTTAAATGATATTGCCTACTCTAGCGTCCTTGAATTACCAATCGTTGCACCTACAGAAGTGATCGTTTACGGCAGTGCCGACACACAAGAAGTTTGGTACTACCAAGCTAATCCAAACGCTTATTTTAAAGGCGTAGTTGTGTTAATTCACGGTGGTTGTTGGTTGTCTCAGTTTACCATTGAGCATACTCAAGCCTTAAGCAATGCTTTGTCTGAACAAGGCTATGCAATATGGAATATTGAGTATCGCAGCACCGGCAATGGCGGCGAGTGGCCAGTTGCCTTAGATGATATTCGTGCGGGCATTGCCCAGCTTGCCGTTCAAAAAAGTAATACGCTCGATTTGTCTAAAATCAATTTAGTCGGGCACAGCGCCGGTGGCCATTTGGCTATGTTGGCCGCTGCAAATCCTGAAGGTTTAGGCTTGCCGCCAATCAGTAAGCTCACAACCATTGCCTTAGCGCCAATTGTCGATATACAAGCATATTCACTGGGCACAAACTCTTGTCAAAGTGCAACTGCTAAATTTATGCAGGGAAGTGCCGACGAGCGCGCAGCAGAATATCAACAGGCGTCAGTACTTAATTACCAATTTGAAAATTCTTCGACCTATGTGCTGGTGGGCGGCAATGACAAAATTGTGGCAAGTGAGTATTCGATGCATCCTGACGCTCAGCATATTATAGTGGCTGATGCAGGGCATTTTGATTGGATCCATCCGGGCACTGCTGCGTTTAAACAACTGAGCCTGGTATTGGCTAAATAAACCTTAAATAAGAGATACATGATCTTACAGAATCTTAGCAAGCGGGCCGAGAGCCTTGACACCATTGATGCCTTAAGCCACTTAGTTGACGATTTTTGCCTGCCCGCAGACTGCATCTATCTTGACGGTAATTCCCTAGGGCCTTTGCCGCTGTCAGCAAAACAGCGGGCTCGCGAAGTGGTAGAGCTTCAGTGGGGTGACGATTTGATCACCAGTTGGAATAAGCATGCGTGGATAAGTCTGCCTCAGCGTGTAGGTGCGAAAATTGCGCCATTGTTGGGCAGTCTGCCTGAGCAAGTGATTGCTTGCGATTCTATTTCAGTAAACTTAAGCAAAGTGCTGTGCGCTGCCCTGAATATTCAGCAGCATAGTTCTACTCAACGAAATGTTGTGATTTCTCAGCAAGACAACTTTCCTACAGACTTGTATATGGTGCAGGGCTTAAGTGAATTAGTCGGGCCACAGCGATGCTCGCTAATAAGCGTGCCTGAAAACAAAATATTATCTGCTATTGAAGAATATGCAGATACCGCCGCAGTGTTAATGCTTACGCATGTGAATTTTCGTTCAGGGCGTATTCACGATATGCAAGCGATTACCAAAGCGGCTCACGCAAAGGGTATATTGGTAATATGGGATTTAGCTCACAGCGCCGGTGTATTAGACCTCGAGTTAGATAAATGCGAGGTAGACTTTGCAGTAGGCTGCACATATAAATACCTAAACGGCGGGCCAGGTGCACCGGCGTTCATTTATGCTGCAAAGCGTCATTGGGACGACATCAAGCAGCCCCTGTCAGGTTGGATGGGGCACAAAAAGCCTTTCGATTTCGCCCACGACTATAGTGTTGCTGACGGTATGACGCGTTTTTTGGTGGGCACACCGCCAGTGGTCTCTATGAGTATATTAGATGCTGCGCTTGATACCTTTGATGGCATCAGTACTAAACAAATTCGCGCTAAGTCTGTTAGTTTAACGCAGTTTTTTCAAGACGCTTTTAATGCTTTAATTGAAGATAAACGTTTCACCTTAATCACACCCAACGAGCATGCGCTCAGAGGTAGTCAATTGGCCTTTTCTCACCCTCAGGCATATGCGATTTGTCAGGCATTGATTGCGCACAAGGTCATTGCCGATTTTAGAGCGCCGGATATTTTAAGGATTGGATTTTCACCTCTTTTTTTGACTCACAAGCAGCTTCTAGATGCAGTATTGAGGCTGAAAGAGGTGCTCGATACCGAGCAGTATTTACTCGCTGAATTTCAAACCAAACAAGCGGTCACTTAAAGATAAATGAGCGACACTAAGTACCTTGCCATATTCAAAGTTGTCAACCTGATCCCTGAAGGTAAGGTAGCTAGCTATGGACAAGTTGCTGACTTAGCTGGTTTGCCAGGTAGAGCAAGGTTAACAGGCAAAGCCTTGGGTCATGTGCCTAAAGATATGCAGGTTAATTGGCACCGGGTGCTGCGCTCAAACGGTCAGATCGCCTTTGCAAAAGGCAGTGCACAAGCAAATTTGCAGACTGGCAAGCTCCAGCAAGAAAATGTCGCGGTATTTAACAACCGAGTGAAGATGAAAGACTTTCAATGGCAGCCCGATGTTTATACCTTACTGCATGAATTGTCGTTCTAGTTCGTGATTGCTCACTCAATCAAGGGCCATCGAGTGAGTAGGCCTACTAAAGAAAGATATATTCGTTTTAGCAACGGCGTCATGCTTGTTCTGGATACAGTGAATACCTCAAGTGTATTGAGGTGTTTAATCTTCTCTATTGACAGTGGCTTTATTTATTGCCGCAATTACTATCTTCGATTCGCTGTCGCTAATGTTCAAGGTGTTTGCCTGAATAAACTCTGAAGACTCGTATAGCGCAGAGATTGCTTTGTCTACCTTGAGCAATAATTCTATTGATGCTTGATTTTTGTTGCACATCAAATGGCCCGTAGAAACTGCACCGACTCCAGCAATTGGGTAGGATAGTAAATCTAAAGGGTAAAACTCCTTTTCAAAATCGGCAATTTCAGTTGGATACAAGATGGCATAGTCGGTTCTGCCACGGTCAATCATCTTAACTAAACTGCCGTGCGAACTCTCGACTTGAATAAAATCTTTGTTGCTATCTGGGATTTCGTTTAAGCCTTTATCTACGGTTTCGCCATAGCTGATCTGTTCCCAAAGCATAATTTTTTGTGTTGAGCTGGGTCCAAAAATAGCCGCTAAGCTTATTACTTCGCCCTCGTCGTTCAGTAGGTTTGGAGATAAGGCCGGTAAACCGCGTCGTAAAAATAAGCGATTGTTCGATAGGAAGCTAATTGGAAGTGAAAAATAATAGTCCTTCTCACGTGCCGAGGTTTGCAGTTTAAATAGTGAGCATACCGCTTGATTGTTCGGCGTGTCTAACTCTGTCAACAAACGCATAGTGGGCAAAAATCTCACATCCACCAAATTTGAAATCTCATTTAACAGTAATAAATTTGAAGCGGCTACCGAATTTGCTGGGGTCTGAGTACGGTAAGCATCAGAAAAGGGACGGTAATCATAATATACCTGTGCCTTGAATTCGGGTTTTGCTTGGTTCTCGTAGCTAACAAAAATGGATAGTAAGCAGGCGCTTAATACCATACATTTCTTGAGGTAATGCTTAGCGGAGTGTTGATAATTAATAAATTTTCCTTGACCAAAACCGAGTGTCATTTAATAGCGACACTTCAGTATAGGCAAAGAACCAAACAATAGCCATTAGTCAAACGACTAAGTTTTTTGTTTTTAATGAAATAATATCCAAAGTGCTCAGGTCTTATTTGTGACTGATACATAATCATACTTTTAATACTAAGATAAACGGAGCAAACCTCATGTCGTCAAAAATATTTACTGCCTTTGCTATTGTAATAGCATTCACATTAAGTTCTTGTGGGCTCATTCCCAGCCAAGCTAATTCCGCCATAGAAGCCGTAAACGTAGATGAAAATCGCGTGGCAATAAAGGGTTACGACCCAGTCGCGTATTTTACTGAAGCGAAACCGGTACAAGGACAAACTCAATTCACTTCTGAGTATAATGGTGCGATATATCAGTTTGCTAGCATCGAGCACAAGGCCTTATTTGATGGTGAGCCTGCAAAATATGCACCGCAGTTTGGTGGGTATTGCGCTTTTGGGGTGACTCAAGAGAAAAAATATGATGTTGATCCGACTGCTTGGGCAGTGGTAGACGGCAAACTATATTTGAATTTGAATGCAGGTGCTCAGCGGGTGTGGGATAGAGATCGTATCGGTAATATTGCATCAGGCGACTCAATCTGGTTAGATATTGAAAACAAGTCGGTATCTGAACTATAAGCTCCAGAGTATAAAATTAACAAATAGGTGAAAGTTAATATCACTTTCACCGGTTTAATAAGATAATCCAACGATACTGAGTATCATTAATTTAAAAGAACTATCCAAAAGGAAACGAATATGAAAACAAATATCGCTGTTGCGGCTGCCCTTGCTACTGTTATGACCTTAGGTGTATCTAACGCTGTTGAAGCTGCTAGTAAAAAGAAGGAAAAGTGTTATGGAATTTCGCCTGCAGGTCAAAACGACTGTGGAAACCTAGCCGGTACCCATAGTTGCGCTGGTCAATCTACGGTTGATAACGATATCGGTGAATGGCGTTTAGTACCAGGCGGCACCTGCAAAGACCTTGGCGGCTATAACCGTAAAGAAGCGAAAGAAATGTTTGAAAAAATGCAGGCTAAAAAAAGCAACTAGGTTAAACACCCTTTGCACAAGCACAAAACATTGCCAAAGCCCGAGCCCTGTATAGGACTCGGGCTTCGTCATTTGCACTACGACCAAGCGCTCAATCATCAAGTGGAAGACGCGCCAATCGATTTTGTCGAAATACACGCTGAAAACTTTTTTGCAAAAGGCGGCATTACCCGCGCGCTGCTGGACGATGTGCAAAATAAGTACTCGCTTAGCGTACACGGCACCTCACTGGGCCTTGGTTCTCAGATGGCCTTGCCGCAAGATACTTTGGCTCAGTTTGTCGAATTGGTAAATAGAACTCAGCCGATGTTGGTATCTGAGCACCTTTGCTTTAATAGAGCTATGGTAGGTAATAAAATATACCATTCGGGTGACTTACTGCCGATTGCTTACAACGATGCATCTCTTATGCAAATCGTTGGAAATATTCAGCAATTGCAAGATGCCATTAAGCGCCCTATATTGATTGAAAACCTTTCTGCTTATATGCTGCCATCTGATATCGACGAGTCAAGCGCCGACACCATGCAGGAATTTGAATTTTTAGTGAGTATGTGTGAGCAAGCCGGTTGCGGGTTGCTGCTTGATCTAAACAATTTGTTGGTAAATGCGCTCAATCAAAAAAGCCCTGAGGTGCTCGATAGTGCATTCGCAAAGATTAAAACCTTACCAGCCCATCTTGTAGGCGAAATACACTTAGCGGGCTTTAGCGAGCGCCAGGTGGCTGGTTTTATTATTGACGACCATGGCCAAGCGGTATCAGAACAATGTTGGCAACTGTATGCTCAAGTGGTGAAGCATTTGGGCCACGTCCCAACACTTGTGGAATGGGACACTAATCTGCCCGAATGGCAGGTGCTGGTCAAGCAAACGCAAATAGCGCGGAGTATCGCGATTGGTGCTTAACTAAAAAGCGGCGCTGTTCTATTAATGCTTAATAGTGTGCACTACCACATCGTTAAAATTGGCTGCATACGCCCTAGGAAACATACTTGGCATATCAAACAGATCTTATCGAAGCAATATTTAAGGCCGGCTCAGGCAATCACCAACAAGCGGGTGTGCAGGTTTACCATAACAACTTTATTGAAAATGGTATTCGTGCGCTGTCAATTAGTTTTCCGACCGTCGCATTTTTTGTAGAAGAGACTGACTTTAGAGCATTGGCCCGCGAGTATTTATTGGCGCAGCCCAAAACCCAATTTGATTGGGCCGATTATGGTGAGAGCTTTGCTGATTTTATCATGGCTCATCCTAATTTGGTGGAGCTTCCGTTTTTGTCTGAGCTTGCCGAACTCGATTGGCTTATTGCACAGGTTCAGCGCAGCGAGGATAAGATATTTGAGGGAGAGTCCTTCGTCTTACTTAATGAGCAAGCCTTAGACAGGCTTGTTTTTGAGCCCGCTCCTGGGTTTATTATTGCGAAGTTTTTCTTTCCCGTATCGCAATTATATCAATTGGCAAACGACGCAGAGCTTGCGGTAGAGGGCCTTCAGCGAAGTGCGTTTATGCAAACCTTAAATAAATCCATGTCTGATGCAATAAATCTTGATACTCCTCGGTCTATTCTGTTGTGGCGTCCTGACTACCAAGCTCAAATCTTGAGTTTAGACGATAGCGAGACAGCATTATTTACACAACTACAAAACGCAGAGAGTATCGACCATATATTTTCACACTTTGCTGATACGCCAGAGCACATTTCTACCTGGCTTAGCGAGCAAATCGTGCAAAAACGAATTTATGGAGTGCTCCTAAAAAATTAAATACGGTGGCTTAAATCCACCCAAAAACGGAGCAAACAAAATGGGTAAGTTAATTGGGTTGTACAATAAAGTGTTTGGTATTTTGCATCATCTAGATGTGCCCGCTTTGTTAGCCGCTAGACTCTACGTCGGATGGGTATTTTTTAAGTCAGGTTTGACTAAAATAAATAATTGGGAAAATACCATTTTGCTGTTTGAATATGAATATGCTGTGCCGGTGCTTGACCATGTCACTGCTGCATATTTGGCCACCGCTGGAGAGCTTATTTTACCGGTGTTGCTAGCCCTAGGGTTATTTACCCGGAAAGCGGCAATCGGCCTGTTTATTGTCAACTACGTTGCGATTATCAGCTTAGAAGATATTCCGGCAGCCGCGCTTAACCTGCATTATATTTGGGGGCTGATGTTGCTTGCCAATATCATTTGGGGCGCTGGAAAACTAAGTGCTGACCACTTTGCCAAGATAAAATAACTGTATTGCTTGTTGTTTAGCGCACATCTAGGGTGTGTTGCTAAGGCTGCAAAGCGCAATCAACAAATGCTTACTGAACAGGATAGCTGGCTTTAATAACCACCGGAGCATGTTTATCTCTAATTCGGCTGTCTCTACCAACAATATATAAATTACCGTCATTATCGATGGTATGAGAGCCGTAAAGGAGGAAGTTGTCTTTGGGAATAGACTCTATTGGGTAGTTTACTGATACTTGTGTGTTGAGCTCTCTAATATACCAATAATAGCCTTGGGTACCTTTGTTTCTTCCCAATCCGACGAGCAGCGACGTACCATCTGGTGAGAACATGCTGGCGATATAGCTATTTTCAAATTGAGGTTCAAACTTGCCTAGGTAGTTCACTTTATATCGACCGCTTGATGATTCTGTAATGTGATAAAGCCCGCCAGTTGCGACCGTAAAATACACATCGCCATTCATCATAAGCGTATATGAAACAATGCCGTGGTCGCCAAAACTCCCCCGATTTGTATAGTCTTCAAGAGGATGAATGTCGGTTATCGCAAGCGAGGAATTGATTTCGACTAATACGGCAGTAGTTTCACCGTCGTCGGTTTTTTCGACTCTAGGAACAAAGGCATAGCCATCGCTATTGACCACAAAATTTCTAGATATATGACCGTCAATGGAACCTACGGTAATACGGTTTGCCACTTGTGATACGGTATCATATTGATATAGAACGTGGTCCCAGTAGCCCAAGGCGTATACAAATCTGCCGCGAACGTTTACCGCAATTAATGCTTCGTCAGTGGCCAGCAAATGTTCCCAGTTTTCAGATTCAGGTAGTTTTCGCCAGAGGTTACCGCCGTAAACTGGATTCCTAGATCCGGTCTCTCCGGTTTCATCAAAGCTTGAAAAATAAAGATAGCCATCGTCAGCCATTAAAAATTTGCTGTGCAGTTTGTTTTGTCCTAAATCTCTAAAATACAACTTTGCCTTTTTTAATTGGCTTACCGTGTCCGACTGATTGACCGTTGTGCCGGTCTTTGGATCGTACTGCACCAAGTAGGAAGTATCGTCAATCCCCGTGTATGTCGACAAACCGAAATAAAGTTTACCTGCATTATCTCTGCCTGTGGCCCCCCAAATAGCCGCGCCGGGAACGTCAGTCTGTAATTTGATTTGTTCAAAAACGGGTGGTTTAAAATGTCGGTTGGTCAATACTTGAAAACTAGCATCTATTGGTTGCGATATATTGGCGGTAAATGCAGTGTCGTCGATTTTCGCATTGTCTGAACAAGACCAAATAATCATCGGTAGGGCTGCTAATAAGCCTAGTTTCAAAATCGTCGAAAACCGCATATTTACTTCTCCGTGAAAAATATTGGGTTGCTCATAAACTGATAATGATGAAGCCCAGGTTGAATGCTTCTACCTTGCAGTCTGAATGCCCTGACATTTGAGCCAATATCGAAAGGTAAACGAATACTCATTTTACCGTTGTTATTTTGTACTTGTGACAGCAGTGGCACAGCTCTGATATTGCGGTCTTCGATGATCACTAAATTCAATTCATCGAGACTGGTAGCAAAGCCCTGCCAATCTGTAGGGTTTAATTGAATGTCAATATTGATTGTTGCTGAGACGGTATCGTCAACTATTAGTTTAGCCCCCGGCCGGGTATTGCCTTCGTTGGTACTAACAAAAAACTCAAGACTTCTAATGAAGTTTCCGTGTTGCGCCCAAGTATTGCCAGCGCGCAGGGCTTCGAGAATATCGTTGGTGCGATTAGAGCGGCTAAATACATGAGTGCTCGAAAATTGACATGGCCAATAATCCATTTTGATATTGTGGAAATCAGAGTCAGCGCGTGCGCCAAGCACTCGATAACCTTTGCTTAGCAGTTCATCCCAGATACCACCAATTTCACTGGCGACTGGGTCCCAGCCGTGAGCGGTGCGCAAGTAGTTTGTGTAAGAGCCGTTGTCTTCTCCGCGTTTTCCCTGATGACCAGGTGCACCCGACAGACCGATCACGGTATCGCTGATTCGCATCCAGTTCGACAGGTCAAAAAGGTTTTCGTCTACCGAGCTATCTTTACGGCTCGGGTGATTATATATAACGACGGGCGGTGTCTCAGCGCTCTGCACGTATTCATTTAACCAACTTAAAGCGGGCTCTATACTCAAATGCCGAGCGGCCTTTTCATTGTAGTGATCAAACTGTTTTCTAAACCGAGCTAATGCAGAATTACTGCCATTTTCATTAGCAAATAAAACGGTTGCGTGCTCACGGCCATTGAATGGGGGGATGTTCCACTCAAAGCCAGGAATGACGGTCATATTGTTGTAACGTCGATTGGCCGCTGCCACATCGGCAAAGTAAGCTTGTGATAAGACGCCTGAAAGGTTGCGGTCACCATGATCAGTGATGGCAATAGCCTCACAGCCATAGCTCGCCGCTTGCTTAGCGATTGCGTCTATGCTTTGATTGCCATCTGAGTATTTTGTGTGAATATGCGTATCAACCTTATGCCACGTTCCGTTGCTTATTGTGGCAACGTCCGGAAAATTTGGGGCGTCTAATTCTTGCTCTGGACTGTAAAGAGCAACCATGTTTATACGCGCATCAATAAGCGACTCTAAGGCTTGGTATTGCAGACTGTTTACATCGCCAAAGACTCGAGCAAACTGCGACTCGGTGAAGCCTTCAGGTAAATCATGAGAAAACGGATAAAAATCTCTTTCTGATTGTGCGTTTGCCAAACGCTGCTGGGCATCGATGGCATTTGCATTAGATGAGGTTAGATGCGCGGCAAAGGCGATCCCAGTTTTGTCGGCCATTAGATCCACAAAGCTAAAACCACTGCCGCCGGCGCCGCTATCGAGCACCTCTTTGAGTTCTCCGATATTAAACGACAGGTTCTCGTTACCGACCTGTTGGAGTATCGCTGAATATAAAAAGTGGAGCGCTAAATCGTCACGCTTGCGAATATTTACGCCTAAGTCAGTTTGTGCATCCTCAACATTGGCTAATCTAGCGAAGCGCTGGCTGCCAAAACGTATGGCCAGAGCCCATATCATGGCGGCATTTTCTTGGGTAGCAGAGTTGTCTAATGATCTTACGCTGGCTAATTGCGCAAGTTGTTGCATGGGCACTAACAAGGATTGGCCATTAAAATCAGTTTGATAGAGCACGTCGAGATAAATATTAATTAAGTCTGGCGGCGGTGTATCGTTGGTCATCGCAACCTTTGCTACGCTGGCAGCATTGCTCAAAGACTGACTAACTCGCTGTCGTAAATCGGCGCTTTTGTTTGCTGATAGTACTAAATTACGATCCTCATAGCGCAGACCTGCAAGCATGTTGTTAAATGATCGTTTTACTTCGCCATCAAATATTAACCAAACCCCAAGGTTGATGAAAGGCTTAACCATCCAGCCAGGCACAGGTAAGTCCCCAAGCCGGCAGTAATCGAGATAGCTATGTGTATTGCTAAGCGCAATTTCACAGCTCGTATTGATATACACGGAGCCCAAACCAAGATTAAGGCTTGTTGATGCACCCATTTGCACAAAGCTTGGGTTATAGCCAAGGGCAACGTTGGTATTGTCGAATAAATGCGAGGTGGCTGCACTAATGGCAACGACATCTTGCTCTGTAAACACTAGATCAATAAATGAGCGCGAAGAGGCAAGCCCGTCGGCAAGGGCCTTTGCATTATCCCGAGCCGTTTTAGCGACCTGCCCAGTAATAGGGGGCTTTTGCGCAATTAGCGGCGATGTTTCTACGAGCAAAAAGAGGGTTAGTAGCGGAATGCCAATAAACCAAAATTTTTTTGCCTTGAGCACGCGAGTAACATTCATTCTTCGGTTTCTTTAACAAAATGCATGTCTCGCCATTCGTGATTGTTATATTGGTCTACTACAAAGGGATGCAGGCGCGCGGATAATACCTTGCGCTTAATGTCGACCTCAAAGTGCATAAATGCGTTGCTGGCGGCGTTTTGATTATCCCAAATGATTTTGTATGTCATATCTTGAAAAGGTACGACTTTCCCTTTTAAGTTAATCATGCGTGAAGATTCTATACGAATATCTTTACCCGATTTACTTAACACCAAGTCGCCAAACCATGAGTCTGAATAACGTCCGATAATACTTTCGGCCTCAAGACTTATTTTAGCACTGGCTTTAGGGGCTTCAAAATTGGCTAGATATCGCTGTTCACGTTCATCTTGCTGGTCAATATAGTTTTGCACCCAGTCTTGGGTTTCGGGTTTGGTAAACATTTCCATGATGGTCAACATGACCGCGCCGCGTGCGCCAGAATTAGAGCCATTGTTTAACACCACGGCGCCGAGATTCAGTTCAGGCAACAGCGCTACAAAAGCTTGATAACCAGACAAGGTACCGGTGTGAGAAATATGCTGATATGCGCCAAAGTTGGTTAAACGCCAGCCTAGTCCGTAATTTTCAAAGTGTGAACCTTGCCATTCACGCTCTGTTTTTGACACGCTCATGATAGTGTGTGCTTGCCACATTTTGCTTAATTGAACTTGTGAAAACGGTAAGTTTTCTGGTGCGAGTAGGGCACTTATCCATTTTGCCATATCAGAAGCGTTGCATACCATTCCGCCAGCGGCCGCCGACATTAATGGCTCACCAAAAATAGCATTGCGAGATACCGGATAGATGCCTTTGCTGTCATTGTGCCCATATCCCATTGCGCTGGCATTGACAGCTTTTTCGGGCATGCTGCCCGCATAACACTGCATTTCTAGGGGTTTAAAAATGTATTGATCAACGAAGTCTTCAAAGACTTTTCCAGATACAGCCTCGACCAGTTCGCCAGCGGTAATATACATTACGTTGCTATAAGCATAGGACTGTCGAAACTGAAAGTCGGGTGTAAGGTAGCGTAAATTTGCAATAACTTCTTCGCGCGTAAATCCACTAGGCTCAGGCCAAATCATGCTGTCGCCTGCACCGCCTGCTAAGCCGCTTTTATGGGTGAGCAGGTCTTCTACTGTGAAATGCATCGTTGCATAACTATCTTGAAGACGAAATGCAGGTAAGTAGTCGATGACCAGATCGTCCCACTGCAGTTTTTCTTGGTCGACTAGAATAGCCAGCGCAGCAGCGGTAAAGGCTTTACTTGTGGAGGCGATGCGAAAATACGTGTTCGCCGTGACGGCTTGTTTTTGTTCTAGGTTAGCAGAGCCAAAACCTTTCTCATAAATTACTTGGTTGTTGTGCACGATGGCCACACTCATACCGGGCGTATGAAACTCCTCCAGCGCGCGTTCTATAGTCTTGTCTAGAGCCTCAGGATCCCACTGCGCAAAAGCAAAATTGCTGAACATGCATAAAATAGAAAATGAAATTGCTAGGATGGCGCGGATAGACATGAATCGTCCCTTAAATAGTTAAGCGCTTTAGTGTGCTTTTTTTATGCTTAAAATTCAATCTTTAAGATTACAAAGTCTGCTCAGAAATGCACAGCGATGAAGAGACTAGTGCCTAGTGATGTGTGCTAGTAAGGCTGCTTTGTTTTAGCATTATCAGAATAAACGCTCCTAAATACATGATTACCCCATAAACCCCAGCCGCTATTGCAAATGCCGGTTGCTGAATAAAGCTGACCGCGATCAGGATCGCCAATGACGCATTTTGAGTGCCAATTTCAATGCCTAGGGTTACGCCGTCTTTGCCTGATAAACCACCTAGATTTGCCATCCCAAGGCCAATCATGGTGGCGCCTAAGTTAAGTCCCATGGCTAATAAAAACACATCGGGGAACGCTGCGATTATCATGTCTTGTTCTTGATAGCTGATAATAATAATCAGCAGGAGCATGAAAACGGTCGATAAAACCCTAAATTTGGGTTCGGCTCGCCTGGCAAATTTTGAATACCGTGCTCTGATCAGCATGCCTGCAATTACCGGTAATATTGAAATAAGCAACAGGCCAAAAGAAGTATTGAGCAATGAAAATTCGTTAGCTTGCTGCACTGAAAAGAAACCAATGCTGTATTTGATCACGAGCGGAGTTGTTATAACACATACGATAGTTGTGAGTGCGGTTAGGCTGACCGAGAGCGCTAAGTTCGCTTTAGCAATATGGCTAATAAGATTAGAACTTGTGCCACCCGGACATGCAGCCAATATCATCAGGCCAATGGCGATTTCAGGCGGTGCATTAAATGCTAAGGCAATACTAAAAGCAAAAAGTGGCAGCACCAATAATTGTCCAAACAAACCTACAAATACAGGCTTTGGTGTACTCATTAGTCGTGTGAAGTCTACTTTACTGAGACTTAAACCCATACCAAACATGATCAACGCAAGCACGCCAGGCAAAACAAACTGGGTAAAAATAGTGGCCTGCAAAGCTAACTCATTTTCTTAAGCCAAGACAGCGGAGAAACCCTTAAAACACATTGTAAAAAAGCCCAAGGACATGTAGGTACGTAACTATTTGCGCCTTCTTTTTCAATAGCTTTGACCATTGCTTTACACCCGGTTTCAGTGTCGACCATAAACGGTACGTTTTTAACTTTTTCGTTAATTTCACTTTTGATAAAACCCGGATGCAATGTTGAGACAACGATGGGGGTATCGATTAAATCTAAACGCAAGCCTTCGCTTAAAGAGCTAATTGCCGCCTTAGTTGCTGCGTATACAGTTAAGGCTCTTCGAAAGCCACGGACGGCGCTTATTGATGATATAGTAACTAAATGTCCTGCGTTTTGTGCCCTAAATATTTCAACTGCTGCTTCGCACTGTGCTAAGGCCGATACAAAATTAGTGATTGCCGTTTGCTTATTGGCATGAAAATAACCTGTGCCAATAGACGCGCCTTTGCCCATACCAGCATTTACAATTACTCGGTCAAGCTGTCCAAATTCTTGTTTAAATTCATTAAAAACCGCAAATACCGCGTCATGATCATCTACATCGAGTGATTTAATGATCACATTTATGTTTGGGTTTATGGCCAATAACTCTTGCTGCAAGGTTTCTAAACGCTCTACGCGTCTTGCGCACAGGGCTAAGTTACGCCCCATTTTCGCAAACTCAATGGCCATGCCGCGGCCTAAGCCAGAACTTGCGCCGGTAATTACGATGTTTTGTCGCACCTATTAGCCTCTTTTAATGATTTTGTTGCAGCGATACATTAGATAATGCACAAAAATCCACATGGTTTTATATGCCGGATTACGGGTTTGCTTGTGATGATAGCGATAATAGATTTGCTGCACGATACCAGCGAGTCTAAACAAACCATAGACTTCATAAAAATCGAAGGCTTTTGGCTCCAAACCTTGTTTTGTGCAGTAATAGTTGATGACTTCTTGTCTGGTCATCATACCCGGAATGTCGGTAGGCTGACGCTGGGTGCTCTTTGCTAAGAAGTCATCGCCCGCCTCAACCCAGTAAGCTAGACTATTGCCCAAATCCATCAAGGGGTCACCCAAGGTGGCCAATTCCCAATCGAGTACGCCAATAATTTGCGTAGGGTCGTCTTTCGACAGCACTAAATTATCAAAGCGATAGTCATTATGGGTAATACAAATGGTTTCTTTTTCAGGTAAGTTGGCTTCTAGCCAGTTCATGACTTTTTTACCGCTAGGAACGTTCCACGTTTTGGCTTTGTTATAGCGGGTGATCCAGCCGGTAATTTGTCGTTGAGTATACCCTTCGCCTTTGCCAATATGCTCTAAGTTAGCGCTTTTGTAGTCGACGTTATGCAGGCTTATAAGGTCGTCGAGGGCAACTTCACATAGTTTTCTGGCCTGAGCTTCAGAAATTTCAACGCCGCGAGGAAAGTGTTTTCTGGGAATAATCCCTTCAAATTTTTCCATCACGTAAAACTCAGCACCGATGATTGACTCATCATCAGTATAACCGAGCATGTTGGGCACTTTGTTGTAGACCGGCTTTAAAGCATTTTGCAGGCGATACTCACGGCCCATATCGTGAGCGCCCCTTGCTTTCGTGCCCTTTGGCGGACGCCGTAAAATAATCGAACGATTGTCGAATGCCAAACAGTAGGTCCAGTTAGATGCACCGCCAGAATACTGGGTAATGTGCATCTCGCCTTGTAAGTCGCCGATATTTTCGTCTAGCCACTTTCTGAGAGGCTCGATGGGTAACTCTTCGCCTTCACGAACGCTGCCAGCAGTATCTACAATTGATTTAGTCATAAGCTTATTTGTACTTTCTAAGTTCTAAGCGAGAAACCATGGCCATATGCACTTCATCTGGACCATCAGCTAGTCTTAGTGAACGTGCTCCAGCAGCTAATTTAGCGAGCGGATAATCATTACTCATACCGCCGCCACCGTGAATTTGCACTGCCATATCGACCACGCTCTCGAGCATATTGGGCACAACGACCTTAATGGCTGAAATATCGACCATGGCGTTTTTCACGCCTAAGTTATCAATTTTCCAAGCGGCCTGCAGAGTCAGCAATCTTGCTTGTTCAATGGCCATTCTGGCATGAGCGATACGCTCTTTGTTACCGCCTAATTCAATCAGTGGGCGTCCAAATGCAACCCGGCTGTTACCCCGTTTAATGGCGAGTGCTAAAGCCTTCTCAGCCATACCAATGGCGCGCATGCAGTGATGAATACGACCCGGACCTAAGCGTCCTTGGGCAATGGCAAAGCCTTTACCCATGCCAACCAATAAATTTGTTTTTGGCACGCGCACATCGTTTAAATGAATCTCACCGTGGCCAAAAGGCGCGTCGTAATCGCCATAGGCCGTTAGCATGCGTTTAATGGTAATACCCGGAGTATCGAGGGGAAGAATGACCATGCTGTGCTGACTGTGCTTGTCGTTTTCTGGATTAGATAAGCCCATGAAGATCATGACTTTAGCGTTAGGGTGTCCTAAACCAGTAGACCACCATTTTTTGCCGTTCAGCACTAACTCATCGCCGTCTTCAATAATAGTAGCTGCCATATTAGTGGCATCAGACGATGCAACATCTGGTTCAGTCATGCCAAATACCGAGCGAATTTTTCCTTGCAGCAAGGGTGTTAACCACTGTGCTTTTTGAGCATCATTGCCAAAGTGGTAAAGCACTTCCATATTGCCGGTGTCGGGGGCGTTGCAGTTAAATATTTCAGGAGAGAATAAAATTTTACCGGTTTCTTCTGCAAGCGGCGCGTATTCGCTGCACGTTAGGCCTTGACCTAGCTCTGCATCAGGTAAAAATAAATTCCAAAGACCAGCATCTCTGGCTTTTTGCTTAAGCCCTTCCATTGCTGGATGAACTTTCCATGCTTTGTGGTCACCAGTAGGGTTGAGTTCGTGTATTTCTTGGTAAACCTTATCTTCAATAGGTTCGACATGCTCAGCCATAAAGGCTTTAATTCTGGTTAGGTAATCTTGCGTTTTGGTATTGTAAGAAAAATCCATATCGACACTCTCAAGTAGCTTGATGTTAAAACTGTGTTACTGATATTAAAGGATTCTAGCTATAAGATAAATTGGTTTAATGATGCTTTAAGTATCATTAAAACTGATAATTGAACTATGGGCTACAACGTGAATTTTCTGACTTTTGGTTCAGTTATCTTTTTCTTTAGCAGTTGATACACTTACATTATTGAAATATGTTCTAACATGTTATAACTTTGTGCAGGTTAATGCGCATGATTTATAGGCTACGAAATGTTTTCCACAGCGAGAAAAATAGGTAACTCCACCGGTTTCATTATCAATGCACGAGATCTTAAAGCGATTGGTATCAAACAAGGAGATGACATTGAATACACCATTGAATCGGGAAAGTTAGTGATTCAAAAGGCGGTTCGCGAAAAACAAAAACCTTACAAAATCGATGATTTGATAGCCAATACCGATTTTGACGCTTTGAGTCGAGATCCTGATTTGCTTGAATGGGAAGCAATGCCCCCTGCAGGAAAAGAGATCTTATAAAGGTGAAGTCTAATTTTAAAAGAGGCGATATTGTTCACCTTAACTTTGACCCCCAAAGCGGTCGCGAAATGAAAGGTAAACACTATGCTCTAGTCATTTCTAATGATACTTTTAATCGTTCCGGACTGGCGATGGTATGCCCAATCACACAAGGAATTCATCATCGTGAAGGCGGTTTTACCACCACACTTATGGGGACCGGCCTTGATACCCTGGGAGTCGTCGTATCCTCTCAAGTAAAGACCTTAGATTTGCATAGCCGCCGTGCAAGCTTAAAAGAGCACTGTGATAGATATGTTGTTGACGAGGTACTTGCCAAGGTGATGGCGATCCTTGATTGATTTCGCTATTTTGCCTGTGTGATTAATGCAAATCCTATAAACTTATGCAAGTCCTATAAACGCCTTGATCAGTTTACCCACACTTTCGACGCTTTAGCGCAGGTTAAACCCTGTTTTTTCAGTGAAGTGTTTTCTACATAGCGAGACGTAGCGCTCGTTTCCACCAATTTCAATTTGTTCGCCGCTTGCTATTACTTCGCCTTCGGCGCTTAAACGGGCGACGAAATTTGCTTTGCGTCCACAGTGGCATACGGTTTTAAGCTCTGAAAGCTTATCTGCCCATGCCAGTAAATAGTGGCTGCCTTCAAAGGTTTCTCCCTGAAAATCTGTTCGTAAGCCATATGCCAAAATAGGCACGTTCAATTGGTCGACCACTTGTAAACATTCTCTGACTTGCTGCTTTGATAAGAATTGGGCCTCGTCGATAAACACACAGCCTAGAGGAGTAGCTGCATGCAAAGCGGATATTTCATCAAATAACTGCGTACTGTGATTAAACAAATTAGCAGGCGACGACAAACCAATGCGAGAGGCTATTTTGCCAGCACCAAAACGATCATCAAACGAAACTGTGTAAAGAGCCACTTCCATTCCACGCTCTTTATAATTATAAGCCGACTGTAAGAGGGATGTAGATTTACCTGCATTCATCGCAGAATAATAAAAATAAAGTTGAGCCATAGTCTCAGCCGCGTTCCTTGTTTAGTCACTATAGATAGATGGTAACCTCTGAGTGTGCATGCTCAAAGTGAAATTATTAATTGAAGCTGCGTAACGCAATTGAAAATGAGCGTTAACTAGGACATAAAAAAAGCACCTAATAAATAAGTGCTTTTCAAATGACTACAATAATTAGCGAATTGAAGCAGTATAAAGCACTGCTTCAATATTTGCCTTAATGATTAAGCCGCATTCGCCTCTGAAGAATGTCCAGTTTCAAGATCATTTACATCCACCATATCAAAGGTGAACTCATCGACCCTAACGGCCAGCTTGCGCTTTTCATTGTACTCAAGCAGAGTGTTGGTTTCGGCTTGCGTTAAATCGCCTGCTGCTAGTAATTTGTTCACCGCGTTTTCAAACGAAATAAACGGAATTACTGGCGTGTTGCGCAAGGCTTTTTGCACTTTTGACAACAAGGGCATAGCGGCATGTTTTGCTTTAAATGCTTGCTCGTTGATATCGTTGCCGTCACCCGGAATCGACACTACCAAGTGGCTTAGCTGCGCCTTAATGCTAGTGTCTTGCATAGCTGCAGTCGAAAGCTCCCTAACTAAATCGTCACTAATACCGCTTACCGATGATGTATAGGTATTGGTTAAAAAGCGCATCAAATAGCGAGTGGGCGCGTTCGGAAAGTTATTCACGAAGTTCACAATTGCTTGCTCACCCTGCTGCAGTGACCATTCCATCGCATATTGAAAGTACGGAAGGGCTTGCTTACGATCTTCAACGCGCTGCTCATAAAAACGAATGGCTGCCATCGCTGCATAAACATAACTAATCACATCGCCTAAGCGAGCAGATAATAGCTCTGCCTTTTTCAAATCACCGCCTAAAACCAGTAACGAAAAATCTGCCAAGGGTGCAAGTTTCGCAGATAGCGCATTTAAGCGTTTTTCATAGGGGCGCACTGCTGGCAAGCTAGAGCCGGCGTTACGCAAAAACGGTGCATAGCTATTTACCGTGCTGCGAAATGCGTTCTTCACACTAAATTTAACGGTTTTTGCTAGTACTTTATTAAATGCTGAATCAGCGCTGCTGTCATTGCTATGGATTAAATCTACCATTTCTTTAAGATGCGGGTGACAGCGCATGGCGCCCTGACCAAAAATCATCAGGTTGCGGGTTAAAATGTTTGCACCTTCAACCGTAATCGCAATGGGTAATGCACTGTAGCCATTTGCAAGTGTATTTTGCTTTCCGCGCTGTATCGCTTTACCTGCTTGCACGTCCATTGCTGAATTCATAACATCACGACCTAATTCGGTCATATGGTATTTAGCAATCGCGGTCACGACCGACGGCTTAATGCCTTCGCCTAGGCCTTCGGTGGTGAGTACACGCATAGCTTCTAGCAAAAAGGTTTTTCCGGCAATATCAGCCATCTTTTCTTGAATGCCTTCAAAGCGACCAATTGGCACGCCAAACTGCTCGCGCACGAACGAATATTCAGCGGTCGATTTAAATGCAGATTGTGCGGTGGCTACGCCCATTGCTGGAAGTGAAATGCCCCGACCAGCACCTAAGCAGGCTACTAGCATCTGCCAGCCTTTACCGATGTTCTTCTGGCCACCAATGATGAAGTCCATTGGAATAAACACGTCATTGCCGCGGGTGGTGCCGTTGTAAAAACTCATCCCCATTGGGTCATGGCGATTGCCAAGCTCTACGCCAGGGTGTGATTTAGGCAGAAGGGCACAGGTGATCCCTAATTCTAAGGTGTTACCTAAAAGCTGCTCAGGGTCAAACACTTTAAACGCTAAGCCAAGTACGGTAGCGATAGGTGCTAAGGTAATATATCGTTTGTCCCAAGTGACACTTAAGCCAACGACTTCTTCGCCTTCCCACATGCCTTTGGTCACGATCGCTGCATCTGGAATTGAACCTGCGTCTGAGCCAGCCTCTGGGCTGGTAAGGGCAAAACAGGGAATGTCTTGACCTATCGATAAACGCGGCAACCAATAATTTTGCTGAGCTTCGGTGCCAAAGTGCATTAATAGCTCGCCTGGACCTAAACTGTTTGGCACCATCACGGTTACGGCGATGGATCCGCTTTTAGCCGCGATAGTGGCAACAATGGTAGAGTTTGCATAAGGTGTAAACTCTAAGCCACCAAATTTCTTCGGAATGATCATAGAGAAAAACTTCTCTTTGCCCAAGAAATCTAAAACCTCTTTAGGAATATGCTTTGCATTCTGCAGCTCAAAGTCATCGATCATTTCAAGCAGAGTTTGCACTGGGCCATCTAAAAAGGCCTGTTCATCAGCACTCAGGGTAGATTGGGGAAGCTGACGCAATGCATGCATGTCAGGCTTGCCCTGATAAATCGACGATTCAATCCAAACGTCGCCTGCGTCGAGTGCTTCCTGCTCTGTAATTGAAATAGGAGGTAATACTTTTTTAAGGCTTGTTCTTATACTCATGATTATCTTGTCCGCTCATCTGACCAGTTGGATTTACGCATTAAACTACAAATCCTGACAAAGGTCAAAAATTTGTGATGATTAAAAATTAGCCATTGAAAGTAACCTTTACATTTCAGTTTGGGGTATAACCTTCTATACTTGTGTATTACTTGATTGAGACAAAGCGACTATCAAAGTGGCAGTCATTTTGCATAATAGAACTTTTGCAGTGTTTATGTTTACAAGAGGGTTATTTATGTCATTAAACCGACGGTTTTTATGCTGGCTCACAGTATTTTTGACGATTTGTTCGCTTAATGCTTTGGCGAGTCCAGAAAAAGGTCTCGAAATTGCCAAAGAGATGAAAAAGCGTGATGAGGGCTGGATTGATACCAGAGCAGACATGCAAATGATTTTGCGAAGCCCTGATGGCAGAGAATCGGTGCGCGAAATCCGAATTAAAACTCTCGAAATAGAAGACAACGGCGACAAAGCCCTGACCATTTTTGACGAGCCCAGAGACATTGCGGGAACTGCTTTTTTAAGTTTTTCGAATATTGTTGGCCCAGATGATCAGTGGATATTTTTACCCGCAGTTAAGCGAGTAAAGCGCATTGCCACAAGAAACAAATCAGGTCCATTTATGGGCAGTGAGTTTGCCTTTGAAGATATGACCTCTTTTGAGGTTGAAAAATTTGAGTTTAACTATTTACGTGATGAAACTTATAAAGGTATGGATTCATATGTTGTCGAGCAACGGCCTACTGACGAATACTCAGGCTATACTAGGCAAGTCGTATGGGTAGATAAAGAACATTACCGAGCCCATAAAATAGAGTTTTTTGATCGTAAAGATGCCTTATTAAAAATCTTGACGATGGACGATTATCAGCAGTATGAAGGCAAATACTGGCGCGCAGGTCGCTCAGATATGGATAACTTTCAAACGGGTAAAAGTACTACCTTGTTAGTAAAAGATATTGGCTTTAAAGAAGGCTTGGATGAAAAAGACTTTGATAAAAATGCCTTACGTCGTGCTAAATAAAAAAAGTAGAGGAGTTGCAATCACTTGCAGCATAGACCTCTGCAATAGCGTTAACCACAATAGGAATGAAAGGACAAAGAATGCGTAAACCGATTTCTCTAGCGCTCATGTATTTCGCCTTTAGTAGCTCTGCATATGCAGAGTTTTCTGGGAATATAAGTTTACAACAGCGTGTGTTCTTAGAAGATGCAGCCTATGCCCATCAAACCAATAGCCAAGCTTCTATCGCGTTTGAACCGCGCTTTGAAAGCTCCCTTGGCGATAATGGCTTTTTTGCTATTGAAGGCTTTGCTCGCGCCGACCAGCGTGATGACGAGCGCACTCATTTTGATATTCGCGAAGCCATATACGCGCATTATTTCGATAGCTGGGAAATTCGCGCTGGGATTGGCAAGGTATTTTGGGGGCAAACAGAGTCTCTGCATTTAGTCGACATTATCAATCAGACCGATTTTATTGAGTCCATTGATGGCGAAGATAAGCTTGGTCAACCCATGCTCGACGTGCGCTACCTTCTAGACACCGGCACCATCACTCTGTATGTCATGCCTTATTTCAGAGAACGAACCTTTCCCGGTCAAGACGGCCGTTTGCGCGGAGTGTTGCCAATTGATGTTGATAACGCGGTTTACGAGTCTGATAACGAAGATACCAATGTCGATTTTGCCCTGCGCTGGCAGCAAACATTAGGGAATTTGGAGCTAGGCGTCGCGTATTTTGACGGCACATCACGCTTGCCTGAAGTTGTCGTTAATATAGATGAGCAAGGGCAGGTGTCTTTGTTGCCAAAATATAACCTACTGCAGCAAGGCAGTATTGACGCTTTGTATGTGCATGGCTCATGGCTATTAAAACTTGAAGCTATTCACGGCAGTACGCTTGTCGAAGATTTTACAGCCTATGTTGCTGGTTTCGAGCATACCTTGGTTAATTTTGCACAAAGCGGCTATGATTTGGGTGTGTTGATGGAATACCAATTTGATGAACGCGACACCGATCCGCTAGTATTTGGTCAAAACGATTTAATGGTAGGGGCTCGTTTGCAGTTAAATGATTTCTCGGGCTCGGAGTTCTTATTTGGCTTCGTACAGGATTTAGATGAATCGAGCAGCTATTCAGCGTTTATTGAAGCTTCAACACGACTTAATCAACAGTGGCGATTAGAGGTCAATGCGTATTTCTTTTCTAGTGATGATCCAATGGATTCAAACTTTGCGATTCGTCGTGACGATCACGTGAGTTTACAACTAGAATATTTCTTTTAGGCCTTTATTGGTTAGCCTTGGGTCTGGGCCTTAATCACAATGTTTAGTTCTGTTACACTTACCAATATTTGTAGTAAGCATCTACTGCAAATTTAACAACAAAGAGATAATACATGAATCGTCAGTTTGCCATCGTTATATTGTGTTTACTTAGTTTTTCAGCCCATGCAGAGCGGAATTTTTACGGTATTTTATCTGCAGGCTACGTACAAAACGAAGTGCAAGATTTTGAGTTAGATAAAGCCAGTTACAAATTAGGAATTGGCTACGAGCTTACTCCGCAATGGTACCTTGAGGCAGGATTTCAAGGACTTGGTGAGCTAAATGCTAGCGATCAGTTTGCGACTGCTGACTCTGATGTTGCTGAGTTTTCAGGCCTATATTTGGCGGCCTTGGGTAAAGCAAGAGGCCAATATGGCGAACTGTTTTATCGGCTTGGCATGATGAGAGTCGATGCCAATGTACAAAGTATTAGCAATCTTACTTGCCCAGGCGACCCTGCAGTTGCGTCTGTCGGCCCGGCAATTTGCAGCGTTGACAACAGCCTGCTTGCGGGTGTTTTTGGTGTCGGTTTTGATTTCTATATTCATCACTCTACTATGTTGCGTTTTGAAGTTGAATACATCAAAGGCGAACAGGATTATACTGCCACGGCAGCCTATGTGGGTGTCAGGCTTAACTTCTAAACACAGTTGACTGGCGAGTGTCGAATGCGCTAATGCTTGTTTTCTAACAAATAAAGTGTCGGGAGCTTCTTTGAAAAACGAACTAGACAGTAAATTTTTGTTACGGATTTTTGAAAAAATACGCCAACACGGAAAAAAAGAAAATGATGAATATTTTCTTGAGGGAATCAAAGCTTTTACAGACTTTGATGGCTACACCTTGTATATCGAAGATGCCTTGGTAAAACTTCGTTTTGGCTTTCATAATCAGTATACTTTTGACTATGAATCGAACAGCCATTACGAGGCATTCGAAAAAAAGCTCAAACACATCGACCAAAGCTATTAGGCATTGATTGCTTGCAGGTACATCACTTGATGGTAAACTTGCAAGCACATTCAACCTACATTTCAAGCGAATACCTTGTCTAAACACTCCATTGTAGCGCCCGTATTTAAAGCCAAATTTTTGATGCCCAACTATTGGGGCATATGGTTGGGTGCTGCTATTTTGTATTTGATCACGTGGCTACCTTTTAGACTGATCTTGATGCTCGGCAAAGGCTTTGGACGTTTGCTATCGCGCATCGCACCAAAACGTGTGGCTATTGCTAGAAAAAACCTCAAGTTAACTTTCCCTGACTGGTCAGACGCTGAAATTGAACGAGTGTTTAACGCCAATGTTGAACGCACCGGCATGGCTTTATTTGAAACCGCGATGGGTTGGTGGTGGCCTGATTGGCGCATAAAAAAGCACCTTACTATTGAAGGCTATGAGCATATTGAAGCGATTCTTAAACAAGGCAAAGGCGCATTTGGCTTGGCCTTGCATAATGTTAATTTAGAATTTGCCTGCAGAGGCATCGGTTATTTTCACCCAAGCATCGCGTTTTACCGAAAGCACAACAATCCACTGATGGATTATTTTCAATACCACGGACGCAATCGAGCCAATAAGTACATGATCCATAAACGGAATGCAAAGGCGCTTATTGAAGCACTCAACAGTGCTGAGTTATGTTTGTATTTGCCCGACCAAGACTATGGTGCATCGCAAAGCATTTTCGTGCCTTTTGGTGGCGTAGAGCAAACGGCTACTACTTCGGCGACCCTTATGTTTGCCCAGCGTGGCAATTGCTTACCATTTTTAATATCGTCTCAATACACCGCAACAGGGTATAAAATTAAATGCTATCCAGTAATTGAGTATTTGGCCGATAAAAGTCCTGAGCGTGCATTAACAAAGTTAAACCAAGATCTATTGGATATTATTAAAGAACAACCGGAAAGTTACCTGTGGATGCACAAAAGGTTTAAAACGCGACCTAAATCGTCGCCGCAATCATTATATGAGTAAATATGAGCTTTTGGTTAAAACGTATTATAGTCATGTTGTTGGTGATTATTGCAGCTGCCGCTTTTATCATTTTTATGCCGCAGCAAGCTGCCTTTGATGACCAAGGAAATCCAGTAGAGAAAAAGTCCATTCAATCGAATATGGCCGACTTCTATGAAGAATTCAGCTTAGTGTCTAGTGATAAAATTGAAGAAAAATACGGCGATTTTGTTATTCCTCTCGAGCCACCAAGTGCGCCTTTATCAGAGCAGTTAAGCGCCCTAAACCGCCCACCCATGAACGACAACGAAGACTTTAACTGGGAAGGTAGCTACAAGGCACGCTCCTTTGCGAAAGAAAGCACCTTAATGACCAATGCAGATAGCTACGTTTCGGCAGAAGGAATGCAGCTTATTTGGAACCTAAACCAAGACTTTATTGTTCGCCATCGCTTTTCATCTGAAAACACCGTCAGCGGCATGTTAAAAGAACTGGCCGGTGCAATCGACGCCAACTTTGTGAATACCGTTGAAGTTTATTATTGCGACAAACAGCGTGTGTTGGTATTAACTGACCAAAACGACGAGGTCTTGCAAAATACCTGCATGATTGTTAGCCAGTACTAGGGCTTGTTTTCACTCGCGCCCGCAGCAAATATACTCTTATATAAGTAACTCACTAATTGCCGCGTTTCGTCTAATTTTTCTGATGGTTGAGCCAATAGGCGGCCAGAAAGCTGAAGACGATGAGCTAGATGACGCAGCCATAAATAATGCTCCTGCAGAGCCTTTGCGCTTTTAGTGTCAATCACATTAATATCGGCGCAAACGTCAAGTATTCGCAAATTATCAGACCACCGAGCCAATCCTGGATAGTCTGAGGCAAAATTCAACACCCAAAACTGCACCATAAATTCAATATCTACGATGCCGCCCTCACACTGTTTAATGTCGATTTGAGCGTCGTTGCTGGCGTTAAGATGTGCCCGCATTTTCTCTCGCATTTGCGATACGTCTTCGAGCAGCTTGTTCGAATCGCGAGCTAAGCAAAGCGTCTGGACCCTTATCTTTTCGAATGCTTCAGCAAAACTCTGGGTACCTATCACTAAACGTCCGCGCACCAATGCTTGGTGTTCCCAGGTCCAAGCAGTGCTTAATTCGTAATCGGCGAAAGAGTTAATATGCGTAATTAAAAGACCAGAATTGCCCGAAGGACGCAGGCGTAAATCGATATCGTACAGCTCACCATGATAGGTTTTGGTGATGCAGTAATGAATGATTTTTTGGACTAATTTAATATAAAATTCTTGGTGGCTAATAGGGTCTCTTGCGCCGCTAGAGTCGGTGTGGCCATCTTTTGTGGCGTCATATAAACACACAATATCGAGATCAGAGCCATAGCTCAATTCGATGCCGCCAAACTTGCCGTAGCCAACAATACCAAAGCCTTTATCCACATGAGACTTATCTTGTGGAACACCATGTTTTAATGTGACTTGTCGCCATGCTTGTTCTACGACTTCAGCTAAAATAACTTCACCAAGCAGGGTCAATTTATCGCTTACCTGGTTGATGGCGATTGTGCCAGATATGTCTGCTGCCGCAATGCGCAGTTGGTAGGCATTCTTGAACTGCCTTAAGGTGTCCATTACTGCTTCGATGTCATCAGGCTCTACTCTGAGCATGTATTGTTTTAGTTCTTCAGCACAAAGTGATTTCCACTGAGCTAGGGACAGGCCATCTGCTTTCAGATATACCGGATGCAAGAGTTCATCGAGCAGCATTGGGTGTTGTGAAATTTCTTGGGCCACCCATAAACTTTTCCGACAAAGTGAGTTTAAACGTTGGCGAACGCTAGGGTTTTCAAGCAGTAAATCAATATAGGTGATGCGACCGGTAATGGTCAGCAAAATGCCAAATATGCCTTCGATTTGACGCTGATCGAGTGTCATATCCTTCATATGTAACTCGCTAAGGAGCAATGGCATCAATCGATTAATCGAGCGCATGCCACGCTCACTCACCGAGGCACTCTGTAGTTTTTGCTTAAAGCTCTGTAAATGTTTAAATAAGATGCTGCTGTGTGGCGCTGAAAGTTTGTTGCTTAACAGGCTTGCCACTTCTTGTTCATCAAGGTTTAAATTCCACACGTCAGCGTAAGTCGAGAGTTCTTCAGACTGCGCGCTATCGTCTTCATCTGCTTGGTTTGCATCTTTTACAATGGTGCGAAAATGCATGTTAATTTTAGCCATGCAGGCATCGATTGATACTAAACATTGCGGATAAGAATCAAAGCCTAAAAGGCTGGTGAGTCGTGTTTGGTTCAGGGGATCTTGGGGCAATATTTGGGTTTGCTCATCGTCAAATATTTGCAGGTAGTGTTCGATTTTTCGTAAATACAAATAGCTGTCTTTTAAATCATCATAGACACTTTGGCTAATAAACTCATAAGCATGTAAAGCGTCTAATGCTTTAAGCGTACTGACTTGTTTGCAGCGCGGCTCTCTGCCAGCGTGGATTAACTGCAGGGCTTGCACAAAAAATTCTACCTCACGGATACCGCCTTGCCCTAGTTTAATGTTTTGCGAAAGTTGGCGGCGATGCACTTCCTTTTCAATCAGCACTTTCATCTCACGAATCGCATCTAAGGTCGTAAAGTCGATGTACTTTCGATATACAAATGGCTTGATCAGTTTATACAAAGCATGGGTGTCGCTGTTGACATTGATGATACGCATTTTTTGCATCGCGTAGCGTTCCCATGCGCGGCCCTGCTCTTGGTAATAGCTCTCAATGGCGTTGTAAGGCATGACCAATGGCCCAGAGTCACCCATCGGGCGCAAGCGCATATCCACGCGGTAGCAGCGCCCATGTTCGGTAATAAAGTCTAAGGCATGAATAAGCTTTTGTGCCGCTTTGGTAAAGAAGGCTTGATGCTCGATGGTTCTTTTAGCGCCGCGAGTCTCACCGCTTGTTGGATACGCGAATATCATATCGATATCAGATGAAAAGTTAAGCTCGCCGCCACCGAGCTTGCCCATTGCCATAATTTGCATGTGCTGATGACGTTCGGGAGTGCCGTATTTAATGCATTGTTGGTCGTAAATCCATAAATATGCCAGTTCGATAATAGCGTCAGCAATCGCTGAAACACTCGCCATTGAGGCTTTTATTGCTTGTATTTTTAGTAAATCGAAAACCGCGACGCAAGCCATTTCAACTTGTCGAAAACTGCGCAGCACTCTATGAAAATCATGCTCGTTGCTGCAGCCGTCGAGGGCTTGACTCAGTTCATTGTGATAATCTTTTAATTTAGGCAAGGATATATCGTGCGTAATCTTCACAAACAGTTCATACATGGGATGGGGAAACTGCTGGATGACGCGGCACACGAAATCACTCAATGGCAGCACACGCTCGAGCAAGAGCAGTAATTCAGCGGGCAGGCTTGGCATGGTCAATTCCGTTTTATCTGAGCTGTCAGCGATAATTTGGGAATAGACTTTGATGAGTGCGTCTTTTGCAAGCTCAGCTTCAGATGTTGTTGCCAAATGCGTTGATGTCATGAAAGGGTCATGCCTGTTGCCTTAGTCTTTGCGTAATTGTTGTGCACAACATATTATAGGTAGTATGCCCAGTTCGTAAACTGATGTTTTAAAAGGTGGATATGGAACAGCTTGTTAATGTAATACCCTTGTCTTCAGAATTGCCCATTTATATCGCTATTGATTTAAGTATCGCCATTGCCCTGTTATTCGCCATTAGGTGGCTTTCGGGCGTATTAAATAAAGTAGATGTTAATCATGAGTTAGGTGAGCGCGACAACTTTGCATTTGGCGTGAGTGTCGCAGGGCGGATGATTGCTCTGACTATTGTGCTCTCGGCTGTGGTGGGTAGACACGTTGGCTTAGGTTATGATGTGGCAGCACTAAGCATGCTGACCTTTGGCGCTTTGGGCATTGTGTTGGTGCGAATTGGTCGCTTTGCGCATGACAAGCTAGTGTTAAATCAGCTTGATAAAGACGAAATGATAGGCGAAAAAAACGTCTCAGTAGGCTTGGTAGATGCTGCAAGTGCAATTGCTTCGGCAATTATTACCAAAAGTATTATCGAGTGGGCAGACGGCAATGACCTGCATGCCTTTGTCGCCATTGTGACCGGCGCCATCGTCGTATTGGCGGTATTGCTAATTGCTACTCGTATTTATGAGTACCGCTTTGCCGAAAAAAACCAAAACAGCTCGTTTCAAAAAACCTTATGTAAAGGGCAAATTGCCTTGGCCATCCAGCACAGCGGGAATTTAATTGGTATTGCGATTGCCGTATCGGCCACCAGTAAAGTGCTCGCCTATGAACCCGAAGCTTATGTAACTAATGTAACCGGCTGGCTGTTTGTGGGCATATGCATGGCGATTGTGCTAATGATGCTTACGTCTATATGCAAGCGCGTAGTGTTAGCTGGCGTGCAGTGGCGCTCCGAAGTTTCTTTGCAACACAATATCGGCATTGCCAGTATTGAGGCGGTGTTAGCGATTGGTATTGCCTTGTTATTCAGTAATATCTTTGTGTTCGGGTAGAGGTAAGGTAATACGCTTGTGCTCAAAAGGTAAGGGCTGTTCATCGCCTATCATTTTTAGCTTATTTGCGCGGCTTTGCTTTTTTATCCATAGTTCAGCTTTGAGGGCATCGCTGTGGCTAGTAAGCTGCACGCAGTACGCGAGGGAAAACGGGCCCTTGCCGCGCAAGGCTTTAGCGGTTTTGGTGGATTGTGAGCTGTGTTCTTCAAAGCGGCGCAGCACATCGACAGTAATACCGGTATAAAGTGAGCCACTGGCGGTTTTTATGATGTACAAATACCAAGGTATTACTGCAGTTTGTGCGCTCAATGCTATATTTAACCCTGTTGTATTTGAATCAACAGTATAATACCAAGGCAATCCAAAAATATCAGAATTTACCCTTTGTTTGTGCAAATCATGTATAGTTACGGGTAGCAAGTTAATGGAAAAACGCGCAGTTCGCATCTAGTGGAAATATATCATGTACGAAAGTTACTACGGGCTTAATTCAAAGCCATTTCAGCTCACTCCTGACCCTGAATTTTTCTTTGCAAGTAAATTGCACAAACGGGCCATGTCTTATTTGCAATATGGACTCTCACAGGCTGAGGGTTTTATTGTGATCACCGGCGACATCGGTACCGGCAAAACAACCATTGCGAATAGTCTTTTAAATAATATCGAAGAAGACATTTACGCAGCGCAAATTGTAACTCCTAAGCTCTCGCCCGACGAGCTTGTTAAAATGGTTGCGTCTAAATTCAACCTTCCTGCGGAAGGGCGCTCAAAATCTGATTTGCTTGAAAGTATTCAAACCTTTTTGCAGCAGCTAAATGCTAGTGGCAGACGTGCTTTGCTATTAGTTGATGAAGCACAAAACTTGCCATTAGAGACTATAGAAGAGCTTAGAATGCTTTCTAACTTTCAACTTAACGGAAAGCCATTGTTGCAAAGCTTTTTACTAGGGCAAGCCGAATTGCAGCCAATATTACGCGCTCCCAACATGGAGCAGTTCAGACAGCGTATTGTGGCATCATGCCACTTAACGCCGCTAAGTTCAGATGAAATGCGTGAATATATTGAGCACAGACTGCACCATGCAGGTTACGACAAAGAGTCACTTATTTCTTCCGAAGCATACGATGCTATTTATCAGTTTACTAACGGCGTGCCTCGCAAGGTAAATACCTTAATGGACCGCATTTTACTATATGGATATCTAGAGGAGCTTGAAAACTTTGAGCTCGAAGCAGCAAGTCAAGTCATTGAAGAAGTTAGGGCTGAGATGTTTGAGTCTAAACCTGAGTTTGTAGAGCAACCAGAGCCCACTCAAGAGCCAGTGCAGCACGTGGTTAATCCAAGCCCACTGCCAAGCTCGAATAAGCCAGAGACTGAATTTTTAACACCTAACGGCAATAAAATTCAAGATGCGACCTATTATAAAGAGATGCTGGGTGAGCTGGTAGACGCATTAGACGACGCTATAAAACATAAGATTAAGCTGACACAATACATCGATAAAATGTTGAAGCAGAAATATCAGGCTTATGTAAGATTAAAGGATAAGGATTAGGTTTTATTAAACCCAAAATTAAAAGCCCCGGAAGCTGGTTGGCTTTCGGGGTTTTTTGTTGGTGTTTTTTTTCGGTATAGCGTTAACGATTACTGTCGTACTCGTAGCGTATTTGTAAGGTAATTCTATTGTCGGTAAGTGGCCCATTTATTCCAGCCACTCCGCCAGTTTGAATATTGTCACCAGCTCTGTCTAGATAATTATAGCCAATAGACCCAAATAAGCGGCGAGTAAATCGGCGTTCTAGCTCAAGGTTAGCCTGCTTAACGACAGACGCTTCTATATTGCCTTCAAACATACGTTCTATATCCGAATATGAAATTGAAGCAGAAAGAGTAGACCTAGAGCTTAATCGTAAAGCAGCCCCGATTCTGCCTGCAAGCGTTTCTATAGTTCTTGCTATTTCAACTTCTTCATTCGTGCTGTGGGACAACGAAGCGCTTAAGGTTGTGCGACGCATATCTACAGACGATTGTGCAGTAATTGCTTTACGTAATATAACTCGGTCATTTAGTTCAAATCCATCTGTAACAAATGGAACGAGGACTTCACCCGGACCAAGGTTTGATTGGTCAAGTCCGTCTGAAAGTCTACAGTCAGCTAACTCAGTGCTACCATTAGCGCATATAAGTAAACCATCTTCTTGGCTGAGCAGCAATTGAGAATTAGTGGCTAAATTTTCAGAATAAGAAATACTGTTTCGCCAGTTACGTAAATTATGTGAAAATCGCAAACTACCTGATTCCCCAAAGAATCTTCGAGAGTAGTTTGCGTTAAAACTGGTACGAGATGAAAAACTCCATTGCATGTCTAGACTCAAGTAATCATCTTCTACATCATCTTCACCAGCGCGTCCTACAGTAGTTGAACGATTTAGTCCCACCTCAATAAAGCGACTGTTAGATGGTTGCCAAGCGAGGCCGATGCCATAGGAATAAAACTCACGAAGTGTATCATTTTGTCTGTCAGACCCGATTACATCGTTGGTGATGTCATTATTTTCGTAATAGCCCAATAGACGTATACTTGTGTTTGAACTGATAGTGCTACCTAGCATTAGATCTAATATTTGACTTTCGAAATCTTGTTGATTTTCTCTATCGGTAACTCTAAATGAAGCATCAACATCATATATGAATGGCCGCAAATCTCTACCACCTTCGATTCGAACAGTGCCATTATAACTATTGGATACGAAGTTTTGTTCGTCAATATCTAATGACTGTAATATCACTTCATTTTCAGAAACTATTTTGTTTGCAGCGACCTGCGCATTTATGCCAAAGAGTCTTCCTGTAGGAAGATTTAAGTTTAGTGCAGCACCATTAATTGTGTTTTTTCTAAGGTTATCAGCATTTAATAAAAAGTTATCGACCAAAAAAGAATTCGCTGCTTGAGAACGAAAGTTTTGAGAGCCATTTACAGATGCACTCAGCAGATTACGAACAACTTGGTATCTCGCAAAATAATTATAATCAGTATAGTTATTAACCACTTCCTCTGATTCTAGAGAGCGTCTGACGTTGTTATGAGTAGCTGTTGCTAGTATACCCAAGTCCCTCGACTCATATGAAAAAGCGACAAACGGTCTTAAAATAAGATTATTTGAATCAAGCTCAGTATTTTGTGTCTTGTCATCAATAGCTTGCAGTGTATATTCTAGTGCTACTCCGCCGCTTATATTAACCTCACCAGATATACCTCTTGAAGACATTACTAACAAAAGAGTCAGTAAGCTTATGTTTAAAAACGCCCTCATGCCGATTTCCTTGGCTGCTTCATTACCTAATCATCTCTTTCTGAACCATAGTAGCTATAACCATAATAACCACCCGTTTCTGAGTTTGCGATCGACTTATTAACCAAAAAGCCAATAGCCATATCAGGATTTAATCTTTCGACCGACTGTTGTATATCATGAAGCTTAGATTTACCTTCTTCAACCACTATTACTGCTTGTCCGGCAAAGCTAGCAAGAATTGCCGATTCATTAATGCCGATAATGGGAGGTGTATCGATAATAACTACACGGTCTTTATAGCGGGTAGAAAACTCGTTAACGGTCTCGTTCATTATGCCGCTGGCTAACAACTCTGTGGATAGGTGATGCGAGCTACCAGCAGGGATGATGCGCAGTTTTGGTACATTTGTTCGATAAATGACATTACTTATATTATCAGTCTCTCCCAATAGGTAATCCATTAGTCCTTGTCTTGCGTCAACATCCAAAGTTCTGAGTACATTTGGCTTTAGAACATCGGCGTCAACTAGTAAAACTGTTTTGTCTTGTTCGGCGGCGATACTAAGAGCCAGGTTCACTGCACTGAATGTTTTACCTTCAGATGGCCTCGCACTGCTAACCATAATTATATTAGCGTTAGGAAGAGTTTTAGACAATGGACCAAAAGCATTTTGAATTAACTTACGCTTAATTTCACGATATTCTTCGTTAATTTGCCTGCGAGCGTTAGTTAATGTTACAAAACCTAACTTTTCGAGTCTCTCTAAATCGATTTCGATATATCTTGCAGGGTCGTCTTCGGCGTCACTTTTTACAGAACTAGGGACTTCTGTAGAGGAGGCCAGGATTTCTATTGGTTCATCCGTAATTTTATGTTGTTTATCTGCTCCGGCTGATACGACCTCGTCATTTTTCTTCTTCTCAGTAGCTCTTTCTAATGAGTTATGTCCCGCATCATCAGGGATTTCCGCACCTTCATCAGTTGTACTGGTATGCTTTTTAACTTCGGCGTCGGCTAATTTTGCAGCCTCAGCTTCTTTTTGTCGCTGTAAGGCTTTTTCTATTGTGCTCTTCATGACATCACCTTACTTAGTACATTAATATTCATGATGTCGGCCACCACTAAAACACTATACATAAATAAAATTGCACCACTTGATGCTATAAACACTAACATTCTGATCCGGTTACGCTTTTTAATAGCATCTAGCTGCAAGTGGGTAACCGCGCCTAATATCGGGAAGCCCGTCATAGTAGTTAGCTGCTGGCCGCGCACTAGCACTGGGGTGACTTGACTTAGTATAAATGCAATAGCAATCCCAGCACCAAATCCAGCAATAAGAATTCCCGTATAAAAAACAAACCTATTTGGGCCTGTTGGGCTAGGGGGCGCTAATGGCGGTTGAATAATTCTAAACTGTAAGTCTTCAGATGACACTTCAGCTCGTTTGGTAATATCAGCCGATTCTTTTCGTGCCAGCAGTTCTTCGTACTTTTGCTTTACGATGTCGTAGTTTCTGTTTTTCGACATGCCTTCGGCTTCAATTTGAGGAACAAGGTCAATCTTGTTTTGCAAATCACCTATTTTGCTGACGAAATCCGCCTCACGCACGCGTAACGATGCGACTTGACCTTCGAGTTTACTTATTTCAAGTGTGATCTCTTGATTCAGCGGATTAAGCTGTACCTCACCAGTGTCTTCTTGGTTCAAGAACGCTTGTATTTCTTTGTCACGAGATTCTTGTAAAGATGCCAATAAGGTGCCAGTCTCAATGACGTCTGGATGCTTATCAGTAAATCGAAGTTGCAGTTCGTCTAGTTTCTCTTCAAGCCCCCTAATTCGGGCGTCGTAGCGTGTAGTGATGACAGGCGCATTCTCATTGTCTCTAACTGAAAAACTATCAGAAGAGGTTCGTTGACTAGTTAAACGAGCTTTCAAAGAATTGGCTTGCTGCTGCGCCTCTCTTATCGCTAAGCGCGTTTGACCAAGTTGCTCGTTCATGCTTTGCAGATTGCTATGAAAAGTTCCTTGCAATGGCAATATCGCAGCGTGTTCTCGCTGAAAATCAGCACGTTGTTGCTCCGCTTCTGACAAACGCGATTCGTACTCAGCAATCTGCTCATCCAAAAATCTAGTTGCTGTGTCTGAATCTCGGCGATTATTGCCTAGCGAGCCTTCAACAAACAGGTCAAGTGTTTCTTGAACCACCGTACGAGCAAGTTCTGGACGTCTTGCGGCATAAGAAATAGTGAAAATGTTATCTCTGCCAGTCGAACGAAGTTTGATGGAACTTGTTAAACCCGCTATTAATTCTTCGTACTGCGCATCGGTTGTCACCGTGATGTCTAAGTCAGACTCGCGAGCAATTTCTTCAACATTGGTGCGACTCAACAGCGTTTTTGCCATCATCTGCACTTCTTGCTCAGGATTGGTATATATCGAAATACCAACCAGCAATGGCGCAAGCATCGAGCGCGTGTCAACAAAGACTTGAGCTCGAGATTCGTATACATCGGGAAGATTTGCCACATAGGCAAAACCAATCGGGCAAATAAGCCAAGAACTAATAATAAGATACCGCTTACGTATCCAAATCCCTCGGATATAATCCAGCACGAGCTGGATTGTTTGTTGTAAATCTTGCATTTAAATTCTCAGTTGTTTAAAACCAGGCTTCAGGAATAATGACCACGTCACCAGGTAATATATCGACATTTTTTGAAATATCTCCATCTGTAATTAAATCATCAATGGCGATTTCGAAAGTGCGATGTTTTCCATCAACCACTCTGACCAGTTTTGCGTTATTGCCATTCGCAAACTCGGTTAGGCCGCCGACTTCTATCATTAGGTCAAGCAATGTCATGTGTTGGGTATAATTAATGGCTCTCGGATTGGTTGCTTCGCCAATTACTCTGACTTGCTCACTAAACGGACCGACAAAACCTGAGACCGAAACTGTTACACGCGGATTGTTAATATATGTCGATAATTGTTCTTCTAACTGGCGGGCGAGCATGGTTGGTGTGCGCCCGGCTACTTCGACGTCTTCAACCAGAGAGGTAGTGACTTTGCCGTCCGGTCGTACTCTAAACGAACCAGAAATTTCAGGGTTGCGCCAAACAAATATCGAAAGTTGATCACCAGGGCCTATTAAATAATTGTAGTCGTTAACGTCGGTCGTTAATGAGGCTCGGGAGGTTGCGCTGGGGAGATCGCTGTTGCTTGAGCATCCGCTTACCAGCAAAGCGCCAAACAGCACGCTTAAAGCGATGAAAAATTGTGACGAGTATTTCATGTTATTTTCCTTAATGTCTACGCTTTGTGTTGCGCGCAAGCACACAACCTTTGTTGTTTTTCGATATTAACTTTAAAATTATGCACTAATTGAAGATGAATTTCACTACTTACGTACTGAAATTGAGTATTTACCATCTTGCTCATTTGTCTATAATGCATGCAATCCTAATGTAATGCCGCTAAACTGCACGCGCAACCTTTTAATTAAGCGGTTATGATTTATAAAGGAATATTAAAAATATATGGCTTCAGCTAAACAGTCACCCAGTCGGCGTTCGGCAAAACTCGTAATATGTGAAGCAGCCATTATTGCCTACGTCGCCTATTTTGCGGCGCTTGGTTTAAAATGGTTAGACATTATTTACTCAGTGCATACATTTTCCACAATATTTAATGTGGCGATTTTTACCGTCGCGGTGGTCGTCATAAATTTATCGGTCGGCTTGTACGAACCGAGACTAAGAGAACCGTTTAGGGGTATTATTAGACGAATATTCGTAAGCGTTATCTTAAGTTTCTTTGCTGTTACGATTATTTCTAACGTTATATTCACCCAATTTTCAACAAATTCTTTGTATGCACCTACCGCTGTTCCCTTAATTATTTTAGCGCTCGTTATCTTTCGCTACTTTATTCACAACACCGACACCTTTTACAGTCGCCCTAAGCTTCTAGTGCTGGGCGCAGGTGTAAGAGCCTCTGTTATCGAAAAGCGTATGAGGAGAGATGTGGATCGCGCTGATTTTGATCTTGTGGGTTTTATTCCTGTTGCGGGTGACGACAAACAAGAAGGCATTAAAAACGAAAAGCGTATCGATATTGACTTAGAAAGTGATCTGACAGAGTTTCTTATCGAAAATGAAGTGGCCGAAATTGTTGTTGCCTGCGACCAACGTCGCGGCACGCTGCCCATCAAACTATTGTTTGATGCCCGACTCAAAGGCATTAAAGTATCTGACCTGCTCGATTTTATGGAGCGGGAGACTGGCCAAATTGTGGTTGATTTAATGTATCCAAGCTGGGTGATTTATTCAAATGGCTTTCAATCGCAAAACTATTTCAGAGAGCTTGTAGACTACTGGATTAATGTAACCTTGGCGGCTATCTTGCTGTTCTTTACCTGGCCTATTATGTTGATCACAGCGTTGATAATTTATATTGATGATGGTCGCCGAACAGGAGCCTCTGTGTTTTACAAGCAAGAGCGCGTTGGCTTAAACGATAAACCATTTAATATCTTAAAGTTTCGAAGCATGCGCCCCGACGCTGAAAAAGACGGCGCACAGTGGGCAAACAAAGACGATAATCGCGTTACATCTATTGGTGCATTTATCCGCAAATACCGAATCGACGAGCTCCCACAGCTAATTAACGTGATTTGCGGTGATATGTCATTTATCGGCCCGCGCCCAGAGCGCCCAGAGTTTGTTGAGCAGTTGATTAAAGAAGTACCATATTACGCGCAACGCCATAACGTTAAGCCTGGTTTAGCAGGGTGGGCGCAATTAAACTACCCTTACGGGGCAAGCGTAAACGATTCTCTTGAAAAACTTAAATTCGACTTATATTACGTAAAGCACCAGAGCTTATTGCTAGATTTATTGATTTTGATAAGAACTGTAGAAATCATTTTGTTTGGTAAAGGAAGATAATAGTGAGTAAAGCTAAACAAATGAGCCAGCGTGTTCACGCCATGACAGTTGACGTTGAGGATTACTTTCACGTCTCTGCTTTCGAGTCAGTTATTACACCCGATGATTGGTCGAGTATCACTCCAAGAGTTGGAGATAATACGCACAGGCTTATCGACCTGTTCAACGAAAATAACGTCAAAGCGACATTTTTTACCTTAGGCTGGGTTGCTAAACATTGCCCCGACGTTATCAAGCGTATTGTCGATGAAGGACACGAACTGGCTAGCCATGGCACTAATCACCGTCGCAATACCATGATGACTGAAAGCGAAGTGCGTCAAGATGTATTAGAAAGTAAAGACATATTAGAACAAACATCGGGTCAGCCCATCATCGGCTACCGTGCGCCTAGTTTTTCGATTAACAAAGACAACCAATGGGTATTTGATATTTTGGTCGATTTAGGCTTTAAATATTCTTCTAGCACCTATCCCATCGAACATGATTTGTATGGTGTGCCAGATTGGCCAAGGTTTGTGCACAAACGAAAAGAAGGCATTATAGAAATTCCAGTGCCTACCATTGCACAAAAATCGGGTAATAAAGGCATTGGTGGTGGTGGCTACTTCAGGTTATATCCATATTGGTTATCAAAAAGACGTATCGATGGATATTTAAGAGAAACCGACCAGCCTTATAACTTTTATTTCCACCCGTGGGAAATCGACAGCGAACAACCACGCGTCCAAAATGCACCGTTTAAATCTAAACTTCGTCACTATGTGAATTTGCATGTCATGGAGAAAAAGCTAACCAAACTGATGCAGGACTATCAGTGGTCGAGCATGGCAGATGTATACAAGGACCATATCGTTTGACAGATACAAACATTCAGGTAAATAGAAGGCCGGTATTTTTAGTTAGCGCAATACTCATCACTGTTTTATGGGCCTTACTAGTGTATGAAGCGCTTTACAGCGCAGCTGTCATTTGGATTGGTAATGAGATATTTAACCATTGTGCCCTAGTTATCCCCGCAAGTATTTATCTGATTTGGGAGCGCCGAAAAGAAATAGACTGGGCGAGCGCGAGCAGTTCAAATTTAGCGTTATTCTTCTTGTTTGGGCAACTACTACTGTTTTTACTAGGGGTTGCTGGCGATATTCAGTTGTTTCAGCACGTCGCTATCTTTGCCATGTTGCCCACTTTGTTTTGGTGTTTTGTCGGTAATAAAGTAGCGTGGCAACTAAAATTCCCGCTTTTATTCGTTTTGTTTGCGGTTCCGGTAGGCGAAGAACTCGTACCTTTTTTACAAGAAATTACCGCTGATATTTCGGTATATATGCTGCAGTTAAGCGGTATTCCACTATTTCGTTCTGGCCTATTTATTGAAATCCCCCAAGGAAAGTTTTTAGTTGCAGAAGCCTGTTCAGGCGTTAGCTTTTTAATTGCATCAATCGTAATTGGTAATCTATATGCCTATATGAATTTGAAAACCATGCGCCGACGTGTTTTCTTTGTACTGCTGTCGGTAGCCGTCCCTATTTTAGCCAATGCGGTGAGAGTGTATGGCATTATTTTGGTGGGATATTGGTCAGATATGGAGCATGCAGTGGGTGCTGATCATCTTATATACGGTTGGTTCTTTTTTGCATTCGTCATTGTTTTATTGCTGGCTATTGGTGAATGGATTCGCTCGAGAGAGAACAAATCCCTGAAAGCGAAAGCTGCAGGCCAAACCGACGACGCTAACAGCCAAGAAGATGCGGCTTCATATGAAAGTGAATCTTCAGCAGTAAGTGCATTCCCAGAAGTCTCTAAGGCGACCATAGGAGTACTAGCGGTTCTTGTAGTACTTAGCTTATATCAAGCGTATCGTATGAGTAATTTGGCCCCCGCTGTAAATGTTTATCCGACCTTTGCGCTCAATGCAACTGAACCCGATAACGTACTTCCTAGCTTAGAATGGACACCTATTTTTAATCGCTCTACCGTCCAGTCTAAACAAACTTATCAAGTCAATGGTGAAAACTTTGACGTATTTTATGCCAACTTTGATGGCAGCGGTGAAGGTGAGTTGGTGTCGTCCTTACATCGACTGTATCAACAAGACCGATGGACGCTGACACAGCGCGAGCGCACCCTTGTAAACGGCAAACCGATGCTGTTAGACAATGTCACATCGTCGATTGGAATCAAGCGCAGTATTTATTATTTTTATGTGGTTGACGGTAAATGGATGACCTCACGTCAAACAGCAAAACTTCAAAAAGTGATACAAACACTTCAAGGTCAACAGAGTCAGGGAGCAATAGTGGCGGTCTCGTTTATAGAGTACGATAATCAGAAAGTAGACCCAATGCCGGCTTTAGAGTTAGTTGAAGCATATATTTCCGAATCGTTTTTAGGCAATTAATAGCATGGAGGCTAATAGTTTAAATAAACGAATACTGGTGTTAACCGAAAACTTCCCGCCAATTTCAGGAGGCAGCGGAAGGTGGTTTTGGGAGCTGTATTCGCGATTGCCTGCCCAAAATATTGTGGTGGTGACTAATCTTCATGATGATGCATCTGAATTTGATAGTCATGCCCCTATGCTTATTGAACGAATACCCTTAAGTTGCCCCCAGTGGGGATTTAAGAGCTTGTCTGGCCTGAAATTCTATTACCGCACCGTAATGCACTTGCGGCGCCTTGTTAAACTACACAATATTGATGAAATACATTGTGGCCGAGTAATTCATGAGGGAGTGAGTGCATGGCTATTTAGTTTGATGAGCAAAGTGCCCTACATTTGTTACGTGCACGGCGAAGATGTTGAAACCGCAGCGACCAGCGGTGAACACAATTTAATGGTTAAGCAAGTTTGTAAACGCGCACAGTATATTATTTGTAATAGTCACAATAGCGCAGACATTGTTAAGCGTTTGAATTATGCGAATGACGACAAACTCCATATCTTGCATCCTGGCGTAGATGCGCAAAAATTTGTGCCGGCAGAGCCTGACCCCGTATTTAGACAAAAAATGGGATGGACAGATAAATTTGTCATCATAACCGTGGGCCGTTTGCAACAGCGTAAAGGGCAAGACAAAATGATTGAGGCGATGCCTCTTATTTTGGAAAAGCACCCTGAGGCAGTTTATGTAGTAATAGGAAACGGGGAATGCAAAGACGAGTTACAAGCTTCAATCACTGAGCTTGGTTTGGAGGCGAGCGTAAGCTTACTCAGCGAAATATCAGATGCAGATATGATTGCTTGCTATCAACAATGTGACTTATTTATTTTACCCAATAGAACCATCGACAACGATATTGAGGGATTTGGGATGGTGCTGGTAGAGGCTCAAGCATGCGGAAAGCCAGTGATAGCGGGTGATTCTGGTGGGACAAAAGAGACGATGGTGGTTGGTGAGTCTGGATGGGTAATTGATTGCCGACAAGCCAATCATATTGCAATTCAACTAAATGAGCTGATTGCTCAGCAAAGATTGTTAAGAACATCCGGAATTAGAGGTCGAGCGCATGTGTTAGCCCATTTAGATTGGCAAGCACACGTTAACAAAGCTGTAAGTCACTTTACGAAGCGATAAAAAACCTAAATATCTTTAATTTTTTTTGCCGGGTTACCTCCTACAATTGTATTTGAAACGGTTTTACTCGTCACTACCGCTCCAGCAGCTATAACGCATCTTTTTTCTATGCTCGCCATTATTAATGAGCCATTTCCTAACCAGCAGTTGTCACCAATACTAATTTTTTCAAATTCGCCACCTTGGTCTTTTATGGCGACATTTGGATTATCAAAATTATGTTGGCCCTTACCACTCATGATATGCACGCCGCTGCCAAGTAATGTATCTGTGCCAATAGAGCACAGACCAATATTACATTGAGGTCCAATATAAACCCCAGATTCTATTTCAGTATCAGCTTGTGAAAAGATAGTGCCAAACCCAATGACTGCACTTGGATCACATTTTTTTAAAGCAAAACGGTAAAACCCCGCCCGCAAATAACTGCCAACTTTTCCGGGTAGCAATGACAAAAGCTGGCTTAATGTAGATATAGCCTCATCTTTTCCTGCTGCAAAACCCAATAGAAAAAATAGTAACGTGAAAGGAAGCATAATAAACACAGCTATCCATTGAGCAAAAATTTTAAGTGCCGTTTTCATGATCTTTCCTATTGGTCTCAATAGCGTATTTAAGAGGTTTTAAAACACTGGGCCATGAATATTTCTCAGTGATTGTGTTATACGCTTTACTGCCGATTTTCTTTCTAGTTTCCTCATCGTTTGCCAAGAATAAACACGCTTCAGTAAAGCTATTATGTGTATCTGCAATAACCATATTTGTGTTCTGTTCACTTATTATGCCTTCGGCACCTAAAGTCGTTGTTACTACAGGAATGCCGCATGACATAGCTTGTAAAACTTTGTTTTGAACTCCTCGAGCTATTTGGAAGGGGGCGATAAACACGTCAGCCCGATTAAAAAATGGCATGATGTCATCCACAAATCCAGTTACCTCGATGGCATTGTCGTTGGTTAATGCCCTTATTCTTTGGTCAGGGTTCATCCCGGCTATAGTCAGTCTAGCGTTTGGTACTTTTTCTTTTATCGTGCTCCAACATTCATTTACAAACCAAAGCACTGCATCCACATTGGGCTTATAGTCCATAACACCGGTAAACAAAAAATCGATAAACTCAGTTTTAACATGAGCAGGTTTGAATTCATTTTGATCTATGCCGTTGCCAAGTATCTGCAAATTATCACAATGCAAAACTTTTGACTGAAACAAATCAAATTCCGCCTGCGCAATAACGAAGGCAGTGTCAAAATGTGCCATCACTTTTTGTTCTAATCTCTTTATCAGTTTATGCTCTCGTTTGTAAACAACGTTCATTGGCCAATTGCTGTTATCTGCATATTGTAGCCATTTGTCTGAGTCGACATCCATGAAATCCATTAACAAAAGTGGCTTGTTAATTACTCTGAGACTAAATACATACCTAGCCAATGATGAGGCGGAGCACAATATAACATCAGCTTCCTTAGCGAAGGTGTCAACGTCATTCATCAGTTTAGACGTAAAAAAATTAGATTCGCTCAGCGAACGCCCTTTTAATATTCCGAGTAGAAATCTAAATACTTTGCTTTTTAGCGGTTTTGTAATGACTTTTATATTTAATTTATTAGCTAAATCATTTGCGTTTGTAAACTCATTTACCGTGTCGATCGGCGATAGCACAGTAAGTGAATGGCCCAAATTATGCAGATACTCAAGTTGATGGTACGTGCGTAGCTTTTCACCTTTGTTGGGCGGATAAGGAACTCGTTGAGTAATAACTAAAATGCTTGCCAAAAAATTTATTCCTAGTCTTCTTTAATTACGCTAATGACGCTAGATTACACAATTGCGTAACTGAATTCATCGTTAAAAACAATCTAATTCATTTGCATGTGAATAAACGCATTATTTCATGTAGACTTCAGTGGGTTTGGTCACTAATTTTCTTTTAAGGGCTATTATATTAATGCAATCAGTTCTTCGCTCAGTGTATTGGATCTGCATCTTAATTGGATGCTCGTTACTTCTCATCAATTTATATGGGTTAACTCAAACGATGCGCCCGCCTGTTTTCTTCTCCGATCAACTTAGGTTTGGTGCTAGTGATATTAGTTTGTCTTTGCATGAGTATCAGCAAGCTGTTAAGAGGCGGCCCGAAGAAACTGATGAAGAGTATGCTAAGCGTCTTACCAAAGTTATTTCCCAAGGTACAGCTCATATACATTGGGAACGATATGACCCGGTCAAATTTAACCAAATGGTACCATTATGGGAGAATTGGATTTTGCACTTAATGGGACGTTTTTCAGGTATTGCTGAGTATGAGAGATATCATTTTGTTGATCCAGATAAAAGTATAGAGCGTGGCATTGGCATTTGTGGTGAAGTTTCTATGCTGATGACAACATTGCTTGAGCAGAATGGCATTGAGGCGAGAATGATAACTGTGCCAGGCCATGTCGTTGTTACGGCCGAAATAGACGGACGCGCTAAAATATTCGATCCAGATTTTGGGGTGGTTTTACCGTTTGCTGCTAGTGAATTAAAAGACAACGCAGAAGTTGCAAGTCAATTGTATGTCGATGCAGGTTATAAGCCGCATGATAAAGCTTTTTTTCTAAATGCCTACACCAAACCCTACCGTATATGGGAAGGGCCAGAGCACTTTATAACTACTAAATTTTACTTTGAAAAAGTTTCATACTGGCTGATTTGGTTGGTGCCGCTTTGCTCAATTGCGTTCGCTTGGCTTATTAGTTTGCTCATAAAAAACAAAAAGGCTTAAGAGTCCTTGTTCAATGGTGATTTTAAATCGGCACTAAAAGGACTAATTTTTAGTGCTTTTTTCTGTTGCCTTCTAATTGCAGCTGCTAACGCTACTTATTGGATGTTTAGTGACCCATCAAGCACTATGTTGCAGAAGTTTAGTAAAGTACTAATTGGCTCTAATTTAGGCACTGAGAACACCCAAAATATTCACCCTAAAACAATCGTGAAAGAGTTCTCATCATTCCAGACTAAAGTTCCAGATGGTTTTGTAATCGATGTTGTGAATACAAATCAAGAACTGAAAAGGGCGATTGCAAGGGCTAATAAAAATAATGGTCAAACCGCTATATACCTGCAAGACGGCAATTACAATTTAGGGAAAACGATCCGAATTGTTGCAAACGATATCATGTTTTTATCTGTGTCTGGGAATCCCTACAAAACCTCTATCAGTGGCTTAGGGATGAAACAAACGAAAGGTGTGCACAATATTTTTGAGGTGCGCGCAGATGGTTTTGTACTTGACGGTATTTTATTAACGGATGCGCCTAACCATTTAATACAAATTGCTGCTGAAGATAACGCCAGTCGACCGATTATTCGTAACTGCATTTTGCAAGACAGCTATGAACAAATGCTCAAAGTCAGTTACGACCAGGCATCACGGCCTAAAAACATTTCTTATGATGGCGTTGTTGAACAATGTATATTTCAGTATACCCATGGTATTGCGCCCTACTATTATACTGGAGGAATAGATGCTTTAGGTGCAAAGGGCTGGCGAGTTGAAAATAATATCTTTAAAGATATTGCAAGCCCAAGCAAGCACATAGCACAACATGCAGTGCACTTTTGGGTAAATGCCTCTGATAATATAGTAAGTCATAATATTTTTATTGATAATGACCGTTCGATAGGTTTTGGTATGAAGCAGAGCAGGCGCCAAGTTGAAAGCCTGGATTATTTTAGTCAGGGCGGTATTATTAGTAAGAATGTCATATATCACTCAGACAATGGTGACCCCTTCGCTGATACTGGCATTATTTTAGAAGCAAGTTTAGACACAATAGTCAAAGATAATTATATTTACATGCAGCACGGCTATCCGCGAGCCATCGAATATCGATTTAAAGAAACACGTAACGCGATTATCGAAAACAATAATACTAATAGACTTATCAGTTCTCGGGATGGCGGAACAGCAAAGCTCTCAGGGAACAAAAATAACCTAAACTCGCTGACTTTTTTTTATAAACTAGAAAGCGCATTAACAACGCAAAATATTTTGCATCTAGCTCAGCCAGTTAATGGTGAATCAAAAAATGATTAATATCGCATTTCTGCATAGCGTAGCTAAAATAGGTGGCGCTGAACGAGTCTCTCAAATGCTTATGTTAGGTTTGAATAAACAAGAGTTCACATCAACACTAGTATGTCCGGAGAAGGGGGATTTAAGCGAATGGGCAGATACAAATGGCATTGCATTTAGTCTATTACCGATTGCCCAACCAGGCTTATCAAATGCTTTAAGTTCGATAAAACAAATTACCCAATGGGTAGCATGGCTAAAAACAAATAAAATTGATGTTATCCATACTGCTGATCCATATTGCACAAGAGCGATAGCGATACCTGCTAAATTAAGCGGAACAAAAGTACTGTCGCATTTTCATTTTCCTTTTGCAGCAACTCAGTTGCAGTGGCTATTTAATAATTTACCAAAGCCAAACGTATGTGTTTTTTGTAGTGAAGACCTGCAGCGCGAAGTAGGCAAGCACTTGAAAAGCATCGCGCCTAGCTCGAAGCTTCTTTCGATCCATAATGGTGTGGATGTTACTCGTTTTAAACCGACAGACAATGTATTAGCCAATAGAATACATATTGGAATTGTTGCGAACCTTCAAATGCGTAAAGGCCACGATGAATTCATTCAAATGGCATCACGGCTTGTAGAGCGATACGATAACTTACATTTTGACATAATTGGTGGCGATATTTTAGAAGAACCTCGTGAAGCAAAGCTCAAAGCTATGAGTGTTGAGCTAGGTCTCAAAGACATTATATCTTTCCATGGCCAGGTGCCAGACGTTCTTTCACGACTAGACAAGCTAAATATAGTAGTGTGTGCGTCACATCAAGAAGCTTTTCCAATTGCGATTTTAGAGGCAATGGCGATGCAAAAACCGATTGTGAGCACTGATGTCAACGGTATTCCTGAGGCGCTAGAACATGAAGAATCTGGCCTTTTAGTGCAACCTCACAATGCAGAGCAGTTGGCATTCGCAGTTTCAAGGTTATTAGATGACCCAGACATGCAGCGGCGCTTAGCTAAAAATGCCAGAGCAAGGGTAGTCGAGCATTTTAACGTTTCAATTTTTGTAGACAGATTCGAACATCTTTATAGGGATATGATGTGAGCACAGAAAGCTTTGAAGCGAAGGTTATTACTGAGAGTGGAAATGAAAGTACTAACGAAGTATTGGTCAGTATCATTATGCCCATTTTTAATCGAGCAAGGTTTTTAGCTGATGCAATTGCATCGATAAAAGCACAGCAATATCAAAACTGGGAGCTTTTTATTGTAGATGATGGCAGCTCCGATAATTCTATTGAAATCCTGTCTAAATTAATAATAGGCGTTACACAATCTATTACTATCATACAGCAACCCAATCAGGGACCAGCAGCGGCGCGTAACTGCGGCATAAAGAAGTCAAAAGGCGATTTTGTTGCGTTTTTTGATAGCGATGACCTATGGCTACCTCACCATCTAAAAAACTGTATTGCTGCTTTTAGCGCACACCCTGAGCTAAGTTGGGTTTATTCAGCATGCGAGCGAATAGAATACGATACAGGCCAATGTTTACAAGCCAGTACTTTTTATAGTGATGGTCAGCCCAACAAGTTATTTGATATTTCTAGGAAATGTGCTGATGGCACCTATCTACTAGACACTCAGAAAGCCATTTTGCTGCAGCTTAACCAAGGTTTAGACAATGGTCTGCAAAATTCAGTGCTCAAAAAAGAAATTTTAAATAAGCATCTCATCCCCAATTACAGAGTGGGTGAAGACAGGTTGTTTATCATTATGGCCCTTAAGAGCGGTTTCAAGATGGGGTTTATTGATGCAATTCATGTCAGATACCACGTACACGATGAAAACATCTCAGATACAAACAAGAATGAGCCAAACTATAGTAAGCGGATAGAGTCTTTAAAAAGACTAATTCATGCCAAGCAAGAATTACCAAAGTTAGTTAGACTCAACCCCTCTGAGTTAAGGGTGTTTAAAGAGCAGCTTTCAAAAGAAGTGTTCTGGGAGCTTGGGTATTCTTTGTATCAAGCTTCAGGCGATTATAAAAACGCACTGAATTGCTACCTTAAGGGAATTGCACTCGGGCCCAGTGATTTCAGCTATTACAAAACGCTTATCATTAGTCTATTTAAATATTTATTAGCAACAATTCAAGGCAATAAGAAATGACAGTAACAGATAGTACTCCCTTAAAAACAGTTGTTATTGGCGCTGGCGCAATTTCTCAGGAATGGCATTTACCTATTTTATTAGGTAGATCGGATTTTACTGTTGTGGCAGTCGTAGACAGGTCTCCCAAGACCCAAGCATTACTTTCAAAGGCCTATCCGAATTTAGCAGTTTACTCTGACATTTCTGAAATAGAAGATTCAATCTATGATGCTGCAATTGTTGCAACGCCCGTTGCATTTCACTTTGAAATAAGCAAACAACTCTTAAATACCGGTAAACATGTCTTAGTTGAAAAACCGATAGCTTTAAACTCTGTGCAAGCTTCTGAGCTTGTGGCTGTTGCGGAGAAAAATAATCTTGTGCTAGGCGTTTCATTATATCGAAGACTATACCCAAGTGTTGTACTGTTAAAAACATTAATACATGAGAAGGTTTGGGGTGATGTAAAGGGCTTTACATTCAATTGGGGAGATCTTTATAGTTGGTCTGCCAGCTCACTTGGAAATATGACCAAAGAGCTAGCTGGTGGCGGAGTTTTAATGGATCTTGGCCCCCATGCACTAGATTGGTTATCTGAACTGTTTGGTCATGATGTCGAACTGCTCTCATATGCAGACGATGCAGTAACAGGTATCGAAACTGATTGCTGTTTAAAGCTAAAGTTTAATTTCGCTAATAAACCATTGGAGGGCACACTTGCACTTTCTAGAATTAGAAAGTTAGGGGGCGAAATAGTAGTTGAATGTACAGATGCTAATTTAATGCTCAGTGTTGGGGAAAGGTTTAATGTTACTGTTTTACCAAAAATACATGAAAGTGAGAACGTTAAAAATAATCTCGTATATGAGTGCTCAGATACTAGTCAAGATAGTGAACAGTGGTTTGAAACATTTGCGCGAGAGCATGATGATTTTATAGGGGCAATAAAACATAAAGAACATCAAAAACTATCTGGTTTAAGTGTACTTTCGGCAGCAAGAATAATAGATGCTTGTTATGCCAACAAACTAGATTTAAGATTTGATTGGAATGATACTAAGAACCTGAAGATTCCAGATCTATCCGGAGTGAAGTCTATTTTTATTACTGGTGCTTCGGGATTTGTCGGTGGTCGGTTAGTCGAGATTTTGGCTGAGCGAACTGATATTGAAATATTTGCAGGTATAAACAATCCAAACAAGGCAACGAGACTATCTAGATATAATATTAATATGGTGCAGTTTGACTTAAACGACCTCTCTAGTATTGGTGAAATACTAAAGAGGTGTGACACAGTTGTGCATTGTGCTATTGGAACAGCGTATGGAGATGATGCCGCTGTTTACAAAACAACAGTTGATGGAACTACTAACTTATTAAACGCCGCTGAGCAAAATGGTATCAAAAAGTTCATACACATGAGCAGCTTAGCGGCAATTGATATGAACTCGCCACAGTCTAAGATAACTGAAAATAACTGCGTCGAATCTCCCGAGAAAAGTATTTATTCATTATCCAAATTAGATGCAGAAAAAAGTGTAAGTGCACACGCTACTCAATCTGCTATGCAAATTACTATTTTGCGGCCAACCACAATATACGGGCCTCACTCCCCACTTTTCATGATAGGTGCGGGTAGCCAAGCAATAGCCAATGGTATTTGTTTAACAGAAGCAGCTGCATTAAGCCCTTCTAATAGCGTTTATATTGATAATTTAATTACTAGTATTTTATTCCGGTTAGACAGCGAAACATCCCAATTTGAAGTGTATTTTGTAAATGACGACGACACATTCACATATTCTGATTTTTATTCATTTTTCACTGATAATTTTGGAAAAAAACTAACTATTGGACCTGTGTCAGTAAAAAATAGCAGAGACAAGGAGCGAGGAACAGTGTCTCTAATTTTGGATGAGATAAAACAAATTGCAAAGTCTAACGAGCTGAGAAAGTTGGCGTTGAAACTTTTTAACTCGGATAAGCTTGGCACCCCTGCAAGATGGATGGTAGCGAAATTTCCTATAATTGAGTCTAAACTTCGTGATGAATCAGGCCCTGTCTATACTCAGCGTAAAAACATTGAGAATAACCAACCAATAGAATCATCAACAAAGGCCTTAGTTTCTATGCAAAAGTTCAAAGAAGAACTACCGGCTTATCACCCGATAGACAGGCAGCGTGCATTAAGATTAACGGAAAGTTGGTTGAGATTTTGTTTTAACAAGACGCTTTGAGTAATAATTAGCGATATTAGGGGAGCATTAAACTAACCTAGCCTAACAAAATAAACCAAGGATTGCTTTACATGGTAGTTATATTAGAGATACTTCGAGGGCTTGCAGCACTTTGGGTTTTTGTTTTTCACGTTAAAGACAGCATTTTTCTTTTAGATAGCACTTCCATATTTTACCGGTTTTTAGATATGGGTTACCTTGGAGTGCCTATGTTTTTTGTGATATCTGGATATGTTATAACGTTTTCAGCGGAGTCACATATTTCAAGCAACAAATCTCCTCTAGTATTCATAAAGAAACGCCTTTGGCGCGTTTATCCTACTCTTTGCTTCTCGATTTTCCTAATCGTTTTGTTACCCGTAATTTTTGAATTCTTGAGTTTGATTAAAACGGGTAACTTCTCGTCTCCTTTAGTTACCATTAATGAGAATTTACAAAAATACTCACTCTTTGAATGGGCGAACGTATTTTTACTTACGAAAATATTTTGGCAGCAATATGACTCGCTTGCGGGAGAATTTGCGGGCGTAAATACTGTTTATTGGTCGCTCGCAATAGAGGTTCAGTTTTATTTTGTTGTGGCTTTAATGATGTGTTTTAAACAGCACTTCAAGAAGCTAGTTTTTTGTGTTTCTATTCTGTCCTTAGCTTCTGTATTGTTTCCCATTCCGCTTAATGATGGGTTCTTTTTGAAGTTTTGGTTACCATTTAGTTTTGGTATAGTGGTGGCTTATCTAGTAAAAGCAGAGCGGGTACCATTCTCATCTGGAGTTACGCCTTTATATTTAATGGTTTGCGTTGGCTACACAATGATTTGCATTGTGTTTTTCTACAAATTCTCTCCAAATGATATGACTCTTGGCGTAGATCTGGGGAATCTACTATTTTCACTGCTATTTGGTGTTGGTCTGGTACTTTTATATCCTATCGAAGTTTCATTAGTGACTTTTAACAAAACTAGAGTCGGGCTTTTTCTGCTCCGTCCTTTTTTGATACTGGGTTCAATGTCCTACTCAGTTTATCTTTTGCACACTAAGCTTTATGTTATTGCAACATCATTTACAAATAAAATATTTGAAACGAAAACAATAGAGTTTGGGATGGTTACAATTCTATTGACCTTAATTCTTTGTTACCCAGTGTACTATTTTATTGAGAAAAAATTTATGAGCTCTAATTTGAAAAGTATCGGTGTTTGTCAAACTAGTTGTCGCG